>CAZKIZ010000421.1:0-2891 GCA_964552935.1 uncultured Rhodohalobacter sp.
CTCCCCTGTTTTTGATTACGCGTTAAAAGAGTTTGATAAAAAAGATGCCTGGCGCGTAGTGGAGGCAGACTACGTAACGCTCGATGACGGTACGGGTGTTGTGCATACCGCCCCGGCATTTGGTGCCGATGACTTTGCAACGGGCCAAAAAACCGGCATACCTATGTTCAATCCCGTAAATGCTGAAGGGCGTTTTGAGGATGTGATTGACGAATTTGCCGGTCAGTGGTTTAAAGATGCTGATAAAGAGATCAGCCGTGCAATTAAAGAGAAAGGGCTGATGTACAAGCACGAGACGTTTCTCCACAACTACCCGTTCGACTGGCGAAAAGGTACGCCGCTCATGAGCTATCCTGTAGAGTCGTGGTTTATTAAAACCACCGATGTGAAGCAGAAGATGGTGGACTACAACAAGAAAATTAACTGGAAACCCGAAAGCACAGGCACCGGCCGGTTTGGAACGTGGCTGGAGAATAATGTGGACTGGGCCGTTTCGCGTCAGCGTTACTGGGGCTCACCGCTTCCGATCTGGATGAGCGATAAAGATCCAGAGTATGTGGAGTGTATTGGAAGTATAGAGGAGCTGAAGAAGAAAGCCGGCCTCTCTGAAGACGCCGAGATTGACCTTCACCGTCCGTTTATTGACGAGCTGACGTGGGACGCTCCCGACGGAGGTACGATGGTTAGGGTGCCTGACCTGATCGACGTGTGGTTCGACTCCGGCGCAATGCCGTGGGCGCAGTGGCACTACCCTTTTGAGAATAAAGATAAGTTTAAGGATAACTTCCCGGCTGATTTTATTGCCGAAGGTGTAGACCAGACCCGGGGATGGTTTTACACGCTGCACGCCCTGGGAACCATGCTTTTCGATAAGCCCGCGTATAACAACGTGGTTTCAAACGGCCTTGTGCTGGATGAAAACGGCGAGAAGATGAGTAAATCTAAAGGGAACACGGTAGACCCGTTTGAGATGCTGCAAACCTATGGTGCCGATACGGTGCGATGGTATATGATGAGCAACTCTTCTCCCTGGGAAAATCTTAAGTTTGGCGAAGCGGGCCTGCAGGAAACGCAGCGAAAGTTTTTTAACACTATCGTCAATACCTACTCCTTCTTTGCAATGTATGCAAATATCGACGGCTTCACCTATTCAGGATCGCCACTGCCTAAAGCAGAACGTACAGAAATGGATCGCTGGATTGTGTCTCGCCTGAATACAACGATTAAGCAGGTAGATGAACATCTTGACGAATATGAGCCGACAAGGGCTGCCCGTGACATAGAGATGTTTGTGGAAGAATTGAGCAACTGGTATGTGCGACGAAGCCGCCGCCGCTTTTGGAAAGAAGGGAAGAGCATCAATAAAACGGCAGCCTATCAAACGCTGTATGAATGCCTCCTGAGCCTGTCTAAAATTATAAGTCCAATTGCACCGTTTATGGGCGAATGGCTGTTCCAAAAACTGAATGAAGTGACCCATAAAGATGAAAAATCGGTCCACCTCTCTTTTTATCCTACAGTTGAAGAAACCGCTATTGATAAACAGCTCGAAAAGCGGATGGATGTGGCCCGTACGATCAGCTCAGTGGTGTTGAGGCTTCGAAATCAGATCGATATAAATGTACGTCAGCCGCTTTCAAAAATCATTTTGCCGATGGACGAAGAGAATCGTGCCATGGTTGAAGCGGTAAAAGATATAATTTTAGACGAAGTAAACGTTAAAGATATACGTTTTGTAGACGATGACTCCGGTATTGTGGATAAATCGGCGAAACCGAACTTCCCAAAACTGGGTAAACGTTTGGGTAAACGTATGAAAGCTGTAGCAGCAAAAATTGGCGGGCTTTCGAAGGAGCAGATAGGCAATTTTGAGCAATCGGGATCTATAACGCTTATTATGGACGATCAGTCTGAAATTGTGATCGGAAGTGATGAGCTTGAAATACAGCGTACAGGTCTTGAAGGCTGGTCTGTGGAGACGCAGGACGGAATTACCGTCGCCCTGGATACTGAAATATCGGATGAGCTTCTGAGGGAAGGCATGACGCGGGAGTTTATGAACCGCGTGCAAAACATGCGAAAAGAGGCGGATTACGATGTAACCGACAGAATTATAATTGGGTATAAAGGTTCTGAGCTTCTCGATGAGGCTGTAAATGAACGGATGGACACGATAAAAAGTGAAACTCTTGCTGAAAAATTAAATAACAAACTGCTAGAATCCCCGGATTTTATCAAGTCCTGGGATATAGAAGGCGAAGAGTGCGAAATATCAATACAACGAACGATTAATAATTAACGTAAAGGACAGGCTTATGGCATCTTCAAAAGATTCCAAAACGAGTGAACGCATTTCCCCTTATAGTGATGAAGAGCTGGAGTATTTTAAGCAAATCATCATCAAAAAGCGGGATGAAGCAGATAACGAATTAACTACACTCCAGAACTCTCTGCGTGAAAGCATGGAGAACTCATCAGATGAGTCTGCATATTCATTTCATATGGCGGATGCCGGAACAGATGCGCAGGAGCGGGAAAAAACATACATGTTGTTCAACAGAACTAAAAAGTTTATCCGTTACCTGGATGACGCTTTGGTTCGGATTGAAAACAAAACCTATGGTGTCTGTAAGGTGACCGGCAAGAAAATTGCCAAAGGCAGGCTTGAAGCTGTGCCTCATACTCAGCTCAGCATCGACGCAAAATTAAAACGACGCTAAAAAGAAAGCTTTTGTCGACACGAAAGAAAAAACTGCTGACGCTATTTGTACCTGTAATTGTAGTACTGATTGCAGATCAGTTGACAAAGTACCTGATCAGAACCAATCCTGGCCTTCACCGGGTGAACGTAATTGACGGCTGGCTAGCCCTCAACTTTACGAAAAATCCCG
>CAZKIZ010000422.1:0-2883 GCA_964552935.1 uncultured Rhodohalobacter sp.
AGGTTTAGATAAGTAAGAGAAATTAACTTCACTTACCAATACAAAACCGCGAGAATATGGAATCAAGCACATGTTCATTCGTGATTTCACCCGTAATGGTGCCCAGCTCTTTGAGGGCTGCACGCAGGTCGATCGAGAGAAAATCGCCGGTCATTCCCTGGTCGAGTGCCCCGATTGCCCGCTGCACATTTTCGCGCGCTTTCTGCAGGGCATCGCGGTGGCGTGAGGAGGTCACCAGCAGGCTTGAGGTATCGTAATCTTTGCTCTCCAGCGCCCGCTGTTTCATCATCCTTTTCAGTTCATCAATATTCTGCTCCTCGATGGCGGAGATCTTCAGATCAAAGTGGATTCGCTCCTCTTCGGTTTTTTCGTCCAGGTCGAGTTTGGTTCCGATCAGCAGGAACGGGGTTTGATCGGCCCGCTTTTGAAAACCGGCAATTTCTGATCTCTCCTCCGCATCAAACGGCAGCGACAGATCTTTCAGGTAGACCACCAGGTCGGCCTGCTCAAACGCCTTTTGCGACCGCTTCACCCCTTCTGCCTCAATCCTGTCTTCCGTGTCGCGAAGCCCGGCGGTATCAATCAGCTTAAAGAGAAGGCCGTCGTAGCTCCAGTCGGCGTCGATCGTATCGCGCGTGGTACCCGCAATTTCAGTGACAATCGCCCGCTCACTGCCTACAAGTGTGTTCAGCAGGGTGGATTTCCCGGCGTTGGGTCGCCCGATGAATACGGTCTTGACACCGTCTTTCACCAGCCTACCGGTTTCGTAGGTCTCCAGAAGGCGGTCGATCTCATTTTCCACATCAACCAAAAGCGTTCTGAGCTGCTCTTTGTTGGCAAACTCCACATCCTCTTCAATAAAATCGAGCTCCAGCTCCACCATGGCCGTGGCATCAATAATCTGCTGGCGAAACGTCTTGATATGCTTCCCAAGTCTCCCTTCCAGCTGCTGATGGGCCGCATCCACAGCTTTGATGCTTTTGGCGTGTATCAGGTCGGCGACTGCTTCGGCCTGATCCAGATCGAGCTTGCCGTTCAAAAAAGCGCGCTGTGTGAACTCCCCCGGCTCCGCACCGCGAACGCCCTGCTCCAGGATGGTTTCCAGCACCGACTGTGTGACCAGAACCCCGCCGTGGCAGGAGATCTCCACCGTATCTTCGCCGGTATACGATTTTGGAGAACGGAAGACCGTAGCCAGTACTTCATCCACTACGCGTCCATCTTTCTTGATAATCCTTCCAAAGTGAACCGTGTGTGAATCCACAGATGTGAGATCCTTCCCCTTGAAGCAGCTATTTACCTTTTCGATTGCATCTCTGCCGGAAACGCGAATCACCGCAATCCCCCCTTCTCCAACGGGAGTTGCGATCGCTGCGATGGGTGGGTGTTGAGTAACTTCTGTCAATTTATCCGGATTTTTAAACTTTTCTTAGAACTTCAAATTAACCAAACATTTTTCGAAATATTTATTTATTCTCATTTATTGATCCGAGAGAGATCGAATCTACAACTAACTATCCGGAGATCATCATGAGCACACTTGCCGACATCTTACTCATTAGTTCTATCGCTTCATTTGCACTATGGATTTTATCCATTTTCATAAAACCGATTCGAATCAAACAGAAGGTTCGCTACTATTTCTATCTTTCAATACTGCTTTTTGGACTGGGACTAACCTTTGGATGGAGCGATTTTAAAGCTGGATGGGAAAATTGCGGGGACGATCGTTCAGCAGCTGTTCAGTTTGAAAACCCACAGGTTTTTGCCGCCGAACAGTCCATAGAAAATCCCTGAAAATGTGATTAACGATCAGCTGTAAATCTCCCCGGAATTTTTATTATAAATTCCGATTCTCTTCCACCTCATCAAGCCGGATATCCAGACCTTCAACTACGCTGATGATTGTCGCAATCGACATCTGGTAGAAATCGGGATTTATGTTTCCGAACTCATCCGACGGGGCGTGATAGTGCGGGTGATCTTCAACGCCGAAGTAAACAAACGGTACACCCTGCTGATGAAACGGCCCGTGATCGGATGACATGGTCCAGTCTTGGTCCCACTCATCTGAATCGTACCCGAATAGAACATCTATCGGAGCTGATGCCGTAAATTCTTCAATCATCGGCTTCAGCCACGGGTAGTGATAGGTGCCCACAGCGTAAAGCTCATTTTCAAAATTTGTGCTTATCATATCCATATTCACGTTTATCATCATCTGCTCCAGCGGCACAACGGGGTTGTTCACAAAATGCCGTGCGCCAGAAAGCCCCTGCTCTTCAGCATCAAGCGCGATAAACAGAATACTGTTTTCAGGGTGATTCTCCGTGAAATAGGTGGCCGCCGCCATCAGCCCGCCTGTACCCGAGGCGTTATCGTCTGCGCCGTTATAGATTTCGCCATCCTGAACGCCCAGGTGATCGTAGTGGGCGGTCATCACAATAAACCGCTCCGGATTCTCACTCCCTTCTATGTACCCGATCAGGTTTACAGCGCCGGTAAACTCCTCGTCGCTTCGCGGGTTTGTAAAGTCGAACGTGTGCCGGTAGCTGTCGCCAAACATACCGAGACCAAGTGCTTCAAAACGCTCCTCAATATAGGCTTGTGCCATTCTGTTTCCCTCCGTTCCGGTTCGTCTCCCCTCCAGCTGGTCTGACGCCAGGTACTGAACATCCAACAGAGCCTGTTCGAATATGGTCAGCGACTCTTCGTTCGGCTCCCGTTCGGACTCGTCCTGGGCACAGGAGATAACAGAAAACAACAGAATAAAACAGAGCGGAAATAATTTAATATGGCGCATCATAGAGGTATGTTTGAATTCAAATGACAATTTAAAATAAGAGAAACTGACGATTTATCAGACGTTAATTTTGTAAACTC
>CAZKIZ010000423.1:0-2881 GCA_964552935.1 uncultured Rhodohalobacter sp.
ATTATTTCCCATCTGTTCTGTGATATTCTCGACAGGTAAATCTCATTTCTTAAATTTTTCTAATAAATATATGCCGTTATTTTCAGTTGCCACAAATCAGTATTATTTTTAATACTTACTTATATCCAAAATTATAGGTTATTTTCTGAATTCATTTATTAGATGTACAGCTGAAGGATGGTCTGATCTCAATTTTAGGCTTCAAAATTTAACTCTTTCAGGCTACTGGTGCGTTATAAAAAAAGCCATAAAAAGTCTATTTTATTGATCCCTATGCTTTATTTATCAATACTTTATAAACTTTTAAAAAAGATTCAATTTATATCAGGAGACAGTAGCTTCAACTCGTTGACTAAAGCGTGACTCTCTTTATTCTATCAATTCAAAAATGACACTTTTGAAGTAGGTGTTTTTACGTATATCTATTTTAAAATCTTATACACTTACTAGTTATAAGATTATAAACACGTAGGTAATACTATGTAATAGTGATAATTATCCTGTAATTTAACCTTGATGGAAGAAGCTTGGATTAAGTTTTATTAAGATTTTCTAATTATTTACCTCGCATCTCTTATGTATACCAATAATTTGCCGAAAACAGTTTAACAGACCAATTCAAACTATTTACACAACTCAAGTGATAATCATAATCGCTCTTTTATTTGCTTTCACGTCAGCAGATACAGTCTCTACTGCCTTACAGGATGAGAATGTTGCTTACAACAAGCTATCTGAGCAGTCTTATTATTTATTCGATAATTCACAAGAATCTTTTGAGCAGATTACAAAAACGACAGCTTCTGTGGATAGTTTACTAAGAATAAGCTCTGAACAGAGAGACAGAGATTCTGGCCTGTCGTTTAACATGGCCCGCCAGGCACTCACTATAGCAGAAGATATTCAGTATGAGGAGGGAAAAGCATCTGCTTTTAATTTGATTGGGATTAAATATCTTGATTTTGGAGACCATGAAATGGCTCATCTCTACTATTTGAAAGCATTGGAAATTGAGGAGAGACTTGGCAACCATGAAGCCATAGCACAACTCCTGAATAACCTTGCGCAAATATTTATAGAGCAGGGAAAACACGATGATGGAGTGGCGTACCTGGAAGAAAGTATAAAAGTTTGGAACTCAATACATGAAGAAGGAAGAGCTCTGTCGGCAACCAATAATCTGGGGGTTATCCATCGAAGGCAGGGCAACTACGACCGTGCTCTCGATCTTTTCTGGGAGTCAGCGAACCAATCGCTGGTTAGCGAAGAACCCGATAGTGTTCTCTATATCATATCTACTTTAAATATTGGAAATACATATCGTAACAAAGGCGACTTTCAAAGAGCCAGGATACATCTTAACGCTGCCAGGGAGTATATAGAAAAACACAATTACCTTACGCACCTCATCTTTATCGATATTGTACTGGGTGAACTATATAAAGATATTGGTCAATATGATTTAGCCCTTCAATATGCGAGCTTAGCATTAGAGAATGCCACCAATGAAGGATATCGCGATATGGCCAGAGACGCTCATCTTCTTTCATCAGAAATACATGAGAAGCTTGGTAACGTAGATTTAGCATTTCAGCAGTACAAACTATTCCATCAAATGAATGACACACTGCAAACCATGCAGCGGGGTGAAAGAATTGATGCCATACAGTCCCGTTTTGATGTGGAGCAAAAAGACCGCGAAATTGAGATTTTAAACAAAGAAGCCGCTCTCCAACTGGCAAAAATTAACCAGCAGCAGCAATTCCGAAGTTTTCTGATCTTCGGGGTGTTTCTTCTTTTAGTGATCGTGGGCCTTCTCTATCGGGCCAACATCCAAAAAAAGCGAAACAATGTACAACTCAACAATAACCGAATAGAAATTGAGGAGCAAAACAAAAGCCTCTGCAAGCTTAACAAAGAAAAGGATGAGTTTTTGAGTATTGCAGCCCACGATCTTCGCAATCCTCTTTCATCTATTAATATGGCTGTTGACCTAATCAACGATGATGCCGGAATTGATAGAAATACGCTTCTTGAATACACAGAACTTATTAAGGTCTCCTCTAAGCGAATGCTTAACCTGATTAACAGTCTGCTCGATATTCAAACCCTGTCGGATCAGTCAGCCGAGGCTCCTGTTCAAAAGCTAAATGCCAACCAGCTTGTTGAGGAGTCTGTCAGACACTTCTTGCGCCCTGCTGAACGTAAAGGGATTTTACTGAAAACATCATTAAGTAAAGAGGAAACAGTACTTACGGGCGATTCAGATAATGTACTTCGAATCTTTGATAACCTTATTTCCAATGCCATCAAATACTCACCGTCAGATACAACGATACTTGTATCAACCAGGTTGAAAGCGGACAGAGTGCAGATATCGGTGAGCGATCAGGGGCCCGGCATTAATGCGGCGGATCAGAAAAAGCTTTTTGGTAAATTTGCCAAACTCTCGAACAAGCCTACGGGTGCTGAATCATCCTCCGGACTGGGACTCTATATCGTGAAGAAGATCACTGAAACGATGGGTGGAAACGTCTGGTGTGAAAGTGAAATTGGCTCAGGATCTGTTTTTTACGTTGAGCTTCCGGCTCATCAACCGGAAATCTCATTGCCCCCGGTTTGGAAAAAAAAGAAAACTGTTATTTAGCATAAATGCAGTGAATAGAATATAGAAAAAAGAAAAGACTATAGGATTTCACATGGTTTTGAGGATTCGTTATTTGTTATCCGGACAGTTACACCCTGCCGGTGCTAATCCGGTCCTGGCGAATGTATTGGAACCCAACAATTCCACAGTTCAACATCACGCGAAGAGTGATACTCAAAAGTTCCACGGCGCAGTCTGAACCCTGAAACGCGGGTCAGCGACGCCGCGCTACGT
>CAZKIZ010000424.1:0-2877 GCA_964552935.1 uncultured Rhodohalobacter sp.
CTATGTTGATTAGTGTGGGTAAAATACAATGCCCCATCTTTATTGGAATAAACATACCCAAGCTACATTTTCGTCTCTAAGTAAGACCCTGAAAGGGTCTGGTCACTGGTTCAATAGCTAATATCCAGACTATCAATCTCATTTAAATTCTTGTGAAATTATTGTCAATAAAACAACCTTTTACAGTCACTCCAATTTACAATGCATTCACTTGCCCATACTAATTAACATAGAGTCTTATTTATCAACAGATCCAAAAACCTGCAGTGTTGATTGTAAGTAAGAAATTAAATAGTATGCATACATAAATATGAACATATGCATATAAAATTATGAGAACCACTTTAGATATACCAAAAAAACTGATCGATGAAGCGATGAAAGTGACGGGAGCCACGACCAAAAGTCAGTTGATTAAGGACGCTCTACAAGCAGAAATTGACAGAGTCAAACGAAAAAGGTTGATTTCAAGAAAAGGTACTCTTGATCTGGATGTTGACCTGGACACACTAAGAGACCGGCATTAATGTCGCGATATCAAGTACTTGTTGACAGTTCAGTATGGATAGAGTATTTCAACTCAGGTGGATTTCCAAAATTAGATCGCCTGATTGAAGAGGAGTTGGTTTGCACAAATGAACTCATCCTAACTGAAATTGCACCGGTTCTGATGCATCAAAAAGAAGAAGAGATTCTGGAGGGCCTTTTTGCCATTGAGTCTATTCCGCTGCAAATAGATTGGCATATTATTCGTGATTATCAGCACATGAATCTTAAGAATGGGATTAACAAAGTTGGTATACCTGATTTATTAATCCTGCAACAAATCATCGACCATAAAATTACTCTTTTCAGCCTAGATAAACATTTTAAACTATTGCAAACCCACTTCAGCTTTGAGTTAATAACTCAATAGCAGGCTTGTAATCACTGATCAAATTCTGCCTATCCAATGGCTCAATTTTAAAATACAAGGGACTGCTAAACTCATCAAATAATCTCAATTATCGTCCACTCAGCACTTCCATCGCCGCGTTATATCCTTCCTGGATCAGTGTCTCTGCTTTTCGGGTGTCGGCCATGTTGTACGCACTCAGTTCAGGCTGAATAAGCACGGTTCTATCATCATCAAGCTGCTCCTGGATCATATTGTTCAGGCCAATATCAAAGGTATTCATCATCACATCAATGATATCCTCCGGACATTTATATTTACGATTTGTGGTCAGGTCAACCGCTATCACGTCTTTGGCCCCAAGTTTTCTGAGCGGACTTACCGGTACATTTTCACAAAGTACGCCATCTACGAGCAGCATATCATCCCATTCAACCGGTACAAATATTCCCGGCAGACAGGTACTCGCCATCACCGCCCTGTGGAGCGGACCCTCGTTGAGTACTACTTTTTCGCCCGTACATATATTTGTTGAAATCATACAGAGCGGAATATTTGATTCCTGGATTGTAACCTTTCCAATCTGATCTACAATATTTTTTCCAAGCTTTTCATTGCTCAGGAGCCCCATTTTTGAGAGTTTAAAGCCGGTTATATCAAGCCAGTCCAGCTCAAGGCCGATATCTTCCAGCTCATCGACCGGAGTGCCAAAAGCAAAATGGGCGGCTACGAATGCACCTATACTTGTGCCCGATATAAACTCCGGCTCGATATCGAGCTCCTTAAAAGCTTTGAGTACACCTATATGTGCAGCTCCGTAAGCGGCACCACCACCTAAGGCCACTCCGAGATTATTATATTTTTTTGCCATTTTAGATCTCTTCAAATTTAAATCTGTTACGCGCTTATTTTTTTAACACGTTAGTTTAATCATTTAAGCTCTGTTTTTCTCTCCTTTTTCTTCTGCTTAAGCGGTTTTCATTCCATGACCTGAATATCAGCGATTGGAACTGTGTGGAAAAATATTTAGTTTAACATTAAACAATTATCAACCATATTAAGCGCAACATAATGAAATCAGAAAATAAAGGTATCCATCACATTACGGCACTCGCGGGTGATGCGCAGCGAAATGCCGAATTCTACGTTACATCTCTTGGCATGCGTCTAGTCAAAAAATCTGTCAACCAGGATGATCCCGGCACGTATCACCTTTTTTATGGAAACGCCAACGGTGACCCGGGATCCGGACTCACGTTTTTCCCCTGGCCGATGGCGAGGCAGGGCAAACCCGGACTGGGTGAGGCTGTAAAGGTTGCTCTTGCGGTTCCATCCGGCTCTATGGACTTCTGGGCAGAGCGATTTGGCGAACAGGGTATCGACTTCGACGGGCCATACGATCGGTTCGGTCAGCAGGCGATCGGGTTTAAAGATCCCGACCTGATGAAGCTTGAGCTGGTGTTTGACGATGCCGTTGATGATCTGCAGGGCTACACAGGCGGAACCGTGCCCGCAGAGCACACCATTCGCGGATTCCGTGGAACCACGTTACTGCTGAATGAGCGCGAACCGACAGCCGAGGTCCTCAAATCCCTTTTTGGTTTTGAAGAGTCAGAAAATTCGGACAATGCGTGGCACTACACAACAGATGCCCCTGTCGGCGGATCTGTGATCATAGAGGAGGGTGAATCCCGCCCATCAGCCAATGGACGGGGAATTATTCACCACGTGGCATTCCGCGCAAAAGACGATGATGAGCTGGAATCACTTCGTGAAAAAGTTCTGAAAATGGGGTTAAGTCCATCGCAGGTCATCGACCGGCATTGGTTTCATTCCGTCTATTTCAGATCTCCCGGCGGTGTGTTGTTCGAAATTGCTACCGACGGACCCGGTTATGATGTAGATGAAGATCCGGACAAACTCGGCCAAAAGCTGATTCTCCCGCCATGGCTTGAAACCAAACGCGAAATGATTGAGAAGCG
>CAZKIZ010000425.1:0-2875 GCA_964552935.1 uncultured Rhodohalobacter sp.
ATGCTTAACTATACGCAGCCAGCGATTAGTGAAGTACCCGATCAGGGTCCGCTCTTTGCAACCATGCAGATCCGAAGTGCCGATACATCGGGCGAATTCAGAGTATTGAATAAAACTCCCGACAGAGGTGGAAATGTGGGGTTAACAACAATGACGCTCACAGGTCAGGGATTCACCAATAACAGCTCATTTAACCTATCAGGTGGCGGGCCCGCAGTAGTTGCAAACAACATTACCGTAAATGAAACCGGAACCAAATTGACCGGCACCTTCGATTTAATTGGTCAACCGGTTGGAATGTACGATGTAGTTGTGAATAGCGGAGCAGGATCGGAGGTTACGCTAAGCTCAGCATTTCAGGTAGAAACGGGGCTCTTTCCCGAAGTGCATGTGCAGGTATTTGCTCCTGTCCGGGTTCCGAGAATTCGTCAGAGAACCTACACCATCGTTCTTGAAAACCGGGGCAATGTGGATGTGTACGGATATCCCGCCCTGGCCGGCCTGCCCATTAACAGCGACTGGCAGATTGACCCTGCTCAGTTTGACATGGGTAGTTCAGGTTCGGTGAGCTGGAATGATATCGCCCCGGTATTAATCGACAGTGAAAGAGAAGAGATGACAATTACATTCCCCTACCTCAGCTTATCACCTAATCAAACACGGCGTATTGATGTAACAACTTCCATTCCAACTTCCCAGGTAATCGAACTCGTTGCCGCCTGGTTTTACGATTAACTAATCTCAAATTCTGATCGCTATGAAATTCTTACTTTTTATTCTTTTTCTAAGTTTCCCGGTAGTTGATGCACTTGCTCAGCGAGTGGGTATGGATTCACGTAACGGAGAACGATACGTAATGCCGCATTTCGGATCATTCAGTGAACCAACTCCGTTTAACGAATATTTCGGAGAGCATTCTGACGTTATGAATATGGTATCTGAACAGGCTGAAGCAAATCGCCCGAGAGACGGATTTGATTTTAAGTATCAAAAGCTCAGAGTGAATTCCTGTGCCCTTGCATCCGAAAACTTGATTACTGATTTAAAAGGAGGCATTCTGCCGGATGGATATAAAGTTCGTCAGATTGGTGAGCTTGGTGCCTTGAGTAATTTCATGAATACCGTAACTGAAGAGGGGGATTTCGCCATCAAGTGGTGGGCCAATGGAGTTTTAGACTCTAAAGAGTTTGATATACTTGATCCTCCCTCCTATTCTCATACACTTTCTGTTGTAGAGGCTCCTGATGGCAGATACTTCACGGTTGATAACTGGATGGGAGGCGTAAAAATGCAGGAAGTCTACCCCATAGATTCTGACGGCGTTTTCTTTTCAACTAACCCTAACGAAACAAATGTATACAATGCCAAATATCGCGTGCAAAGAAACAAATTCGGGCTTTGCGCTTATCCGGATGACTGCCCGGAAGATGAACCTAACAGGCCAAACCAGGATGAACGGGATCCGGAAGACGTAAACTCCCCCACTCCCTCTGTCAGCGAACCTGCGGAGGTGGAGGTCCTCACCTCTGCCGACCCAAATGATAAACTTGGAATGCGCGGCGCCGGTGAAGGTCGATATATCATACCTGGCCTCCAAATGGATTATATGATCCGGTTTGAAAATATGCCCGATGCCAGTGCACCGGCCCAGGAAGTGCTCATCCGCGATACGCTCGATACCCGGGCTTTCGATCTCTCCACTTTCGAACTTCGCGATATTACCTTCAGCGATACACGCGTTCCGGTCCCTGCCGGGCTCACCAGTTATTTCACAAGTGTTCCGGTACTGGATGATCAGTTTGAGCTGCTGATTGATGCAAACCTTGTGATGGAAACCGGCATCGTAACCTGGAAATTCACAACCTACGATCCTGAAATCAACGATCTTCCGTTTGATCCGCTAGACGGATTCCTGCCTCCAAACCAGGAGGCTCCCGAGGGTGAAGGAAGCGTCTCATTTACAGTAAAAGCAAAAGATCACCTTCCAAACAACTTTTTGATCAGCAATGAAGCCCGCATCTATTTTGATCTGAACGAGCCGATTGATACTCCGCCCTGGGCGAATACGATCGATACCGAAGCTCCTACAAGCTCCGTGATGGATATCTCCGAAGCCAGCGACTCCAGGCTGATTGAACTTCAGTGGGACGGGACAGACTACGGCTCTGGAATCAAACATTATGATATCTACATGTCTGTGAATGACGGCCCGTTCATGCTCTGGCATCATCGAACGACGGATACTTCTGGAAGGTATGTTGGGTATGTTGACTCAACCTACTCGTTCTTCAGTATTGCACACGACCGTGTGGGACATACAGAGCCGATGAAAACCGTGGCTGATGTAACGACCAGGATTACCGTATCCCTGGATGATGAATTCTCGGATCTGCCCGTCCATTACGAGCTGTTCCAGAACTATCCCAATCCATTTAACCCATCCACAACCATTCCATTCGCACTGCCGGAGCCGGCTGATGTTACCATTACGCTGTATGATATCATGGGGCGAAGAGTCGCCACTTTGCTGAACGATACAAGACCGGCAGGCTGGCACAACGTTACATGGGATGCAAGCAGCCTGGCCAGCGGCGCTTATTTTTACAGAATCCGGACCGATTCATTTACATCCGTTAAAAAACTGACGCTGATAAAATAGACCCACGCTTCATAAATTTAGATGAGCTCATCCGATGATTCCACGTCACCGGGTGAGCCACGGGTTTGAGAAAGCTTTATTGAAACAGACGAACAGAGAAATCGATAAACTGATGAACCGATGAAGTTTTTTTTGCATGATGAATTGCACTGTTTTCAATATTGATCATACTTCGTTTCCACAGTTCAACATCACGCACGGCGTGATACTCAACAG
>CAZKIZ010000426.1:0-2867 GCA_964552935.1 uncultured Rhodohalobacter sp.
TGGAATTTCAATCCTTCCATAGTAGACAAAAATTTATCATGGTACTCAGCTATTCGATCCTTCCGCTCTTGCATCTCCTCCTCTGAAAGCTTGTGTAAAGAATCTAACTCCATATCAGTATCATAATCTACAATTACCCGAATAAATTCTACTTCATCTATTCGCTCAAAAAGCTCTTCATCGCAATGCCCCAAATCCAATGCATCATCTGTGCTGAACAAATTACATCCGGAACAAATTAACAGTATCAGTAAAAACGAGATTGAAAGTTTCATTTTAGGTTCATCTGTTCGTCGGTTTTCTGTTTTCAGCTTAATAAAACTTGCCC
This sequence comes from uncultured Rhodohalobacter sp., assembly GCA_964552935.1. Classification (GTDB taxonomy): domain Bacteria; phylum Bacteroidota; class Rhodothermia; order Balneolales; family Balneolaceae; genus SW132. Next base: position 329 of record CAZKIZ010000426.1, read on the forward strand.
CCTAATTCACCAATCAACGAATTCCCTAATTTACTACTTAACCAAAACCATCTGCCTTGTCTGTACAAACTCCCCGGCAGTGATGCGGTAGATGTACACTCCGCTGGAGAGGCCGGAGGCATCAAAACTAACATGGTGCCAACCGGCAGGTTTTTGTTCGTTTACGAGGGTGGCTACGCGCTGGCCGAGCATGTTGTAGACCTCAAGCCTTACTTTACTGTTGGCCGGTAACTCGAAATCGATAACGGTTGACGGGTTAAATGGGTTGGGGTAGTTTTGATTGAGTTTATAGTTCTCCGGATGCTCGTATTCAGCGAGCGTGCTTGTAGTCATTCCTGTCGCAAACGCAAATTCGCTGAAGCCATCGAGCGTTACAATAAGCTCATCGGCTTCTGCGTCGTACTCAGTTTCCAGCGCCTCAAAAGTGCCGGAACCGTCTTCTGCACGTCGGTAGATGGTGGTGTTCTCGGGATCGTCAATCTCCAGTTCAGACACACTGATCCGCAATATGGCTTCCTCGAAGCTCAGCTCATCATCGGCCGTAATCACAAGTCGCTGGCCGGCGATCTCCAGCTCTTCGTCGATCCCATCCGTATTGTCCGGGACGGAATTGTAACGGCTGATAGTCACCTCTCCCTCTCCTTCAATACCGAAGAAGGTGATCGTTGCACCGGTTTCCCCGAAGCTCACCGGATTGCCATCGTCGTCCGCAGTCAGCGTATTGCTTATTGCGGCAACCGGAGATTCTTCAGCCGGGCAGGTTCCCCACACAGGTTTATTTTCCTCTGTCAAAGGGCTGTTGAAAGTGAAGTTATTCGGTTCTGACGGGATGTTTTCTACACACCATGAGCTGATGTTCTGATTAAATGCACTTGCCTCATAAAACATCCCTGACATATCTTCGACGGCAGAGACATCCCAGCTGCCGATGGGCTGGTTAAAAACGCTATTGAATGCAAACATAGATCGCATAGTCGTAACCGAAGAAACATCCCAGTCTTCTATATCCTGAATGAAGGCTTCTGCCCCATTAAACTTTGAAATCATATCCGTGACGCGAGAGACAGTCCAGGTTCCGATCGGCTGAATAAAGCTGATTGCACCACTAAACATATGTTGCATATTTCTGGCATTGGAGACATCCCAGCTGCTGATGTCCTGGTTAAAGATGCTTGCAGATGCAAACATCGACCCCATATGCCAAACGGAAGAGACATCCCAGTTCCCGATCGGTTGATTAAAATTTCTTGCATTCCGAAACATCAAATTCATAGTCCTAACTGAAGATACATCCCAGCCGCTGATGTCCTGATCAAAGTTGTGTGCACCATCAAACATCGAGGTCATAGAAGTTACTGAAGAGACATCCCAACTGCTTAAATCTCCATTAAAGGAGCTTGCACCACTAAACATCTGTCCCATATCTGTGGCAGAGGAGACATCCCAGCTGCTAAGGTCTCCGTTAAACGAGCTTGCACCACTAAACATCTCTTTCATATTTGAAACCGAAGAGACATCCCAGCTGCTGATGTCATCATTGAAATTGGCGTTGAATACAAACAATCTATTCATATCCACGATACCAGAGGTACACGTGGTCGCAGCGTTTCCGGCGGTAATCTGATCTGCAGTGCGCCTGGTGTAGGTCACGCTATTTACCTCACCGGTATCACCCACCTGGGCATTTTCACATTTTACGGTCACTCCATTATCGTCCAGATTGAAATCCTGGGCTGTTAATGAAGTAGCAAACAAAGATATAAGGAGGGAGCTGAAAATTATTTTTTTCATGGCAGGTTAGTTTTGGTTTGTTTTTGCGGACGGCTCTCAACAGGCCGTATATGTAAGGCAGGAGAAAGTAAAACAAACCAGATATTACTGCCCTCTCTGTTTTGTAATCCTTGATAATTGCTCTCTCCGGCCTCTCTGCTGTTTGTATGATTAAGCCAGCTAACAGAAATATTATAATTAATTTACTCCTAATTTTGCAACTATTAGATTATCATAGGTTTGTGAATGAAACGATTTTCTTTTTGAGGTTCTGAGAAAACAGGTTTTAAATATCAGTGTAGAAGCACTTTCGTTTTTTTTAATTTCTGGTCAGTCTCCTACCGGCTCAGTTAAATTGGCAAAACTTTTTAATAAACTAGCCACCTTTTGATCGCCGTGGATATCTTGTGGATCAACCGTGAAAGGACTTCTGGCTCATCACTATTTTATCATTTCTCGGTTCGTCTGTTCGTCAGTTCGTCGGTTTAAAAGAATCATTTCACCAGAACCATCTGCCTTGACTGTACAAACTCTCCGGTGATTAACCGATACAGGTAAACCCCGCTGGCCAATTTCGAAGCATCAAATTCAGCCTGATAAGTTCCAGCTGATTGCCGGCTGTCAACCAATGTTGCCACTTCCCTGCCCAGCATATCATATACCTTTAAAGAAACATCACCGCTAACCGGTATCTGATAACTGATAACCGTCATGGGATTGAAGGGATTGGGGAAGTTTTGCTTGAGTTCAAAACCGGTTGGCCGGGTAT
>CAZKIZ010000427.1:0-2838 GCA_964552935.1 uncultured Rhodohalobacter sp.
AGGATATCCTGGCCATCGCGCTGAGCGGTCACCGATATTTGGGAAAAATATCACGTAAAGATCCTTATCTGCCTCAAACGCTTTTAGAAATACTCAGAAAAGAAAACCTGGTAGATGGCGTTTGGTCCCTCGAGATTGACGACTTGGAGGGAAACCAGGCAGATGCCGTGATGTTTTCCGGATCCACAAATACAGCTGGTCCGGTCATAACCAGGCTTGATGAGCTGGGTATTGCATCAGCTGATACCCCGAGGCTTATGCGAACCGCCCATTTCTCAATTGCACATATTAAGGACAACCAACCCGATACAATGCACGACCTGGCAAACGCCGTATTCCGGTATGGCGGTAAAGGGTGCAGGTCCGTTGCCATGGTTGTAGCTCCCTTTAATCTCAGCAGCTCGAAGTGCCATTTTACCGATTATGTGGAATCATTTTGGTTAAAACAACCACAGCACCAGAAAGCACCGCCATCTCTCTATCATCGGTACGCATACAACAAGGCTGCGGGAATTGAGCAGGCCTGGCTGGACGATTTCCTCATTGAAGAGACTGAAATGGAGCCTGTAGATCCCTTCATCCTCCACTGGGTTAAAGGTGACCGGCAAAAAGCATCCGAACTTGCAAACAGGTACAAAAACAGTCTTCAAAGCGTTTATGTGACAGATCCGGCGGTAGAAATACCGAACCTTCCTGTTTTGCCGGAGCTCCTCTCCGAAGCCCAGCAACCACCGGTCTGGTGGAAGCCCGATGGAGTTGATCCGCTTCGATGGCTGGGGGATCTTTAGTACGGGAACCATTGATCTACTTGAAGCTATATCAGCCTCAGTTCGATTAATAATCTTCTTGAATTATCTAAGAAAAAATCTCCCCTAACTAGGGGAGACAAAGAGTGGTGTTCATCGGATTTTGCCACGATCTGATTGACACCCCTCCCTCCGCCAGCCGGCGGAGTACTCCCCTCCCCGGGGAAATACGCCCGGGACCAGGAAAGCACTGGCAGGGGAGACTATCCCCCTCATTCCCCCTTTTCTAAGGGACATTTATCATTTCTGACACAAAGGGTAGGGGAATAAAACCACTTATGAGACAAAAACATCCAATATCTAAACAATGTCCGTTGCTTTTAAATGGCAGATCAATTAGTTTCTTCGTGATGAAATTATCGAACAAAAATATCAGCTGGTGGTGGCCAAATAAATCATATTTGGCAGTGGAAAAACTATAGGCTGAACATTATTATCTTAAAGTTTTCATAACCCGCTGCAGTGTCCTGAAGCGGGTTTTTTTATGGATTTATATGACGTTTAACACTTTTAAAACTTTGGCTGAGTCCTATTCGGCAATACCCGTCTCAAGGCGAATGCTGGCCGATATTCTGACCCCGGTATCCCTTTTCCTCACAATCAGCGAAGGTGCCGACTACCCGTTTCTGTTTGAATCAGTAGAGGGCGGGGAGAGGCTGGCCCGATACTCGTTCCTGGGAAAGAACCCGTACCAAATTCTTCGGTTTGACGGTGAATCTGTAACGCTGCAGCAGCAATCAGACGAACCCCTGGTTCTTAGCGAGGAGTATTTTGATGCTCTGGAACGGCTTACAACACAGCATTCAGAACCGCTGCTGCCCGGTCTGCCAAGGCTGACCGGCGGAGCCGTTGGTTTTTCATCCTACGACACTGTTCGTCAGGTTGAAGACCTGCCCAACACGCCGGCCTCAGACGTAGATCTTCCGGAAGCTATTTGGGCTTTTTATGATGAGGTGTTCGCGTTTGACCACGTGAAGCAGCAGGTTGTTTTGATGAAAACCGTCTTTGTTGATGAAGAAACAGACCTTCAGCAGGCTTATGATGAAGCACAATCTGCGCTGGATAGAATGGAAAAGTCCGCAACGGCAGCGCGTCCCGGTTCAAAACCGTTTCACCTGGATGCCAAACAGCTTACGAGTAATATCGAGCGCGATACATTTCACGACATTGTTAAAAAGGCGAAAGAGTATATTTTTGAAGGCGACATTTTCCAGGTGGTTCTGTCTCAGCGGTTCGAAGTTCCATTTGAGGGAGACCGATTTACCCTGTACAGAGCTCTTCGAATGGTGAATCCATCACCCTACCTCTTTTTTCTCGATTTTGGTGATTTTTCACTTGTTGGTTCTTCACCAGAAGTTTTGGTTCGCGTCACAGACAGCGAAGTCCGGCTGCTGCCCATTGCCGGAACGCGTCCCCGGGGTAAAACTCACGAAGAGGATCTGAGACTGGAAGAGGATCTCAAAAACGATCCAAAAGAGATTGCTGAACACATCATGCTGGTAGATCTGGGCCGGAATGACCTGTCGCGCGTATGCAAATCCGGAACTGTCAAACTGGAGCGAAATCAGTCGATTGAACGATTTTCGCACGTGATGCACATTGTATCGGATGTGGTGGGGGAGATTGAACCTTCTAAAACATCGGTTCACGCTCTTAAAAACTGCTTTCCGGCCGGAACCGTCAGCGGCGCTCCTAAAATCAGGGCGATGCAAATAATAGATGAACTGGAGCCAACCAAACGCGGACCTTATGCCGGGGCCGTTGGCTATTTCGATTTTTCCGGAAACATGGATACCTGCATCGCTATCCGGACGATGGTGGTGACGGGCGACTCGGTCTACATACAGGCCGGAGCCGGCATTGTAGCCGACAGCGATCCCGAAACTGAATACCAGGAAACAAAGAGCAAAGCCGGAGCCTTGGTAGAAGCACTCAGTTTAGCGCTTGAAATCACAAAATAAAATACTGAATCAACCAAAAAGCAGTAAGATTATCTATTACAGACACTTTTTACCCAATCCCTAATACTCAC
>CAZKIZ010000428.1:0-2830 GCA_964552935.1 uncultured Rhodohalobacter sp.
AAGAGCTGAGCATCGAATCAGGCCGTCACGTACACATAAGCCCTGAACCGGATACAGAAGTTTTTTTGAGGTTTGTGGCGAGGGTTTTGAGGGAAGAGATTTGAGATTTGAGATATGAGATTTGAGATATGAGAAGGTAAGAACATCCCCTCTGGAGAGGGGACAGAACCACAGAATGGCGCAAAGCGTAAATTGTGTGGTTCAGGGGTGTGTTGGACGGGACTGGAAGCATGAAATTAATTCGATACCTTTAATAAACGCACCGAACACACCCCTCGTTTATGAAAACTGGCAATGCTGTTTTCATTTCGCTTTTCCCTCTCGAGAGGGGAATCAATTGTTTCTAAATGACTTTCAAATAATTCAACGCTCCGATTATCATCCCCCATTGCCCTCCGCCAGCTGGCGGAGGGACACTTCGAAATTAATTACAAAACTTAAATTTGTCTCATGCCCCACAACTTCCCGAAACTTAAAAACGACCTGTTCCTCCGTGCACTGAAAGGTGAAGAAGTAGATCGTCCCCCTGTCTGGATGATGCGTCAGGCCGGGCGGTATTTGCCGCAGTACATGGTTCTTCGCCGGAAATACACCTTCTTTGAGCGGGTGGAAACCCCCGAGCTGGCGTGCGAAATCACCCTGCAGCCGATTGATGAACTGGAGCCGGATGCGGCCATTATTTTCTCCGATATTCTCACCATCCCGCAGGCGCTTGGCATTGATGTGGATCTTGTAAAAGGAAAAGGGCCTGTCCTGGAAAACAACATCAAAACGGTGGACGATGCATTTTCAATCCTGGCTGAAGATGTGCCGCAAAAGCTGGATCACGTCATGAAGGCGATTACGCTGACCCGCCATGAGTTGAACGGCCGCGTTCCGCTGATCGGCTTTGGCGGTGCGCCGTGGACGCTTTTCTGCTATATGGTACAGGGCGAAGGCTCCAAAACATTTGATAAAGCCAAGGCTTTTCTCTTTCAGCATCCTGACGCAGCGCGTCACGTGATGAAAGAGCTGACCAAGGCCACCATCGACTACCTGCAGGCGCAGGTGGAGGCGGGCGCCCAGGCGATCCAGGTGTTTGATTCATGGAGCGGACTTCTGAGCCCAGACGATTTTAACGAATGGGCATTGCCGTACCTGATGGAGATCACTCAGTCGATCAAGGATGTACCGGTCATCCTGTTTGCGAAAGGATCGTGGTACGCCCTGGAGCGGCTGAGCTACAAAAGCGGGGCTGCTGCTCTTGGAATTGACTGGACCATCAGTCCGGAGTTCGCCCGCGAAAAAACCCGAAATGATATAACACTCCAGGGAAATTTTGATCCCGTCAAACTCCTCTCCCCGATCCCTGAAATTGAACGCCAAACCAGGCGAATGATCGACCGATTCGGCACGCAGAAATATATCGCCAACCTCGGACACGGTATTCTGCCTCACATTCCCGTGGATCACGCCCGCGCGTTTGTAGATACGGTGAAGGAGTATGGGGGATAGATATTAGATGTGAGATATTAGATTTTAGAAAAAGTGAAAAGGCAGAAGTGAGAAGGTGTCAATCCCCTCCCCGAAATATCGGGACCAGGTTTGGCTTGAGAGGGGACAGATTCACGAGCGTTTAGCGAGTGGATCAGGGGTGTGTTGGTGCGGCTGGAGACAGGAAGTGAACTCAGGAATTGTATCAACGCTCCGTTAACACACCCCTCGCTCTACCGAATAGCACTGCGTGCTTTCGGTATTCGCCTTTCCCCTCTCAAGAGGGGATTATTGGAACTCCCCTCTTGAGAGGGGACATATTAGAGCAAGCAGGCGGAGCCTGACTTGTGAGAATAAGGGGTGTGTTTGCGAGGACATAAAGCCTGAAATTTACCTCAGTATTTAATCAACGCTCGATAAGATCCCCTGAATAACCGCTAAACGCGACTATGCTTCCCCCCTTCGCCCATAGGGGAAAGGGGGACTTTTAAAGCCAAACCAATTAATCCCAACATGTCACAAATCAAACAAAACTTTTCGAACTACATCGACAACCTCCAGGACGAAATCTGTGCTGCGATGGAGGCGACGGATGGCAGCGGCCGGTTCCACGAGGATAACTGGGAGCGTGATGGCGGCGGAGGCGGTCGGACCCGCGTGATTGAAAATGGGGATCTGTTCGAAAAAGGCGGCGTGAATATTTCGAGGGTGTGGGGCGAACTGCCTGATCCGATTAAAAAACATTTTAATGTGGAGAGCGGATGGTTCTGGGCCGGCGGTCTTTCACTGGTGATCCACCCGGAAAACCCGATGGTGCCCACCGTTCACGCCAATTTCCGCTACTTCGAGCTCTATGACGATGAAGCGATGGAGAACCCGGTAGACGGGTGGTTTGGCGGTGGTGCGGACCTGACGCCATACTACCTGTTCAAAGAAGACGCCGTGCACTTTCATAAAGTGTTTAAATCTGCATGCGACCGGCACGGAGAAGAGCTTTATCCTAAATATAAAAAGGAGTGCGATGATTACTTCCATAACGCCCATCGTGGCGAGGGACGCGGTATTGGGGGGCTCTTTTTCGACTACCTCCGTGCTGATGACTCCATGAGCCTCGAAGATTGGTACGCGTTTACAACCGATGTGGGAAGTTCATTTATAGAAGCGTACCGGCCGATCGCTGAAAAACGAAAATCTGAGCCGTATAATCCTGAACAGCGCTACTGGCAGGAGATTCGCCGCGGGCGATACGTGGAGTTCAACCTGATTCACGACCGCGGAACGCTTTTCGGACTAAAAACCAACGGAAGACTTGACTCGATCTTAATGAGCCTGCCCCCAAGAGTGCGGTGGGATTACG
>CAZKIZ010000429.1:0-2823 GCA_964552935.1 uncultured Rhodohalobacter sp.
CCATTGTAGCTCGTATGTCAAGAATACTTGGCAAGAAAAGAGCATTCATGATCGCGCAAACGATAGCACTTTTTGGGTATGCAAGTCTCTGGTTCCTGTTTGTCCCCGGAGAGCCGTGGATGTTTTTGCTGGCTTTGCCTTTTCACTCGTTCGGAATCGGCAGTCTGTTTGTGTTGATGATGTCTATGACGGCGGATGTTATTGATATAGACGAACTCAATTATGGAAAACGGAGAGAGGGAATATTCGGTGCAATCTACTGGTACATGGTGAAATTTGGTTTTGCGATTGCCGGAGGCTTAAGCGGAGTCATTCTTACCGTTGTCGGTTTTGATGGTAACCTCTCTGTTCAGCCTGAAGGAGCAATCACCGGGTTAAGGGTCTTCTTTTCAGCTTTACCGATGTTTGGAACACTGGTGGCACTTTGGGTAATGCGTGATTACGACGTAACCGAAGAAAAAGCAAATGAGGTCCGGGAAATACTGGATGCCCGCAAAGCAGAAAAAGAAGCCGTTGCTATTCCTTATTCTTATCAGAAAGACCGTTTGCTCTCTATCACCTCAGTTGACTCCGACATCGAAGCTATTGCTGTGGAGATCAATCAGCTTAGTATGAGCAAGTTAAGGAAAACCTTTAAAGAGTCGCTGAACAGCGGCATTCACGGCATGTGTTTTAGTCCGTATAAGGAAGGCCAAAATCTGGGTGATCAGCTTTCAAAAGAGCAAATAGAGAAAAGAATGAAGATCGTGGCCCCCCATACTAAATGGGTACGTTCGTTCTCTTGTACCGATGGCAATGAGTATATTCCAGAAATTGCCAAAAATATGGGGTTAAAAACCATCGTTGGAGCCTGGATTGATAAAGACATTGAGGCTAATAAAAGAGAGATAGAGAATTTGATAAAGATTGCTAAAGCAGGCCATGCCGATATTGTGGCTGTTGGTAATGAATGCCTGTTGAGGGAAGAACTGAGTGAGGATGAGATCATTGCCTATATCCATCAGGTGAAAGATGCTCTGCCCGGTGTAAGTGTAAGTTATGTTGATACCTACTATCAACTCCACCAGAGCCCTGATGTGATAAAAGCTTGTGATGTTGTGCTTGCCAACTGCTACCCGTTCTGGGAAGGCTATGATGCCAACCAATCATCGATCTACCTGGATAAGATGTACGAAGTAATTAAAGAGGTTTCAGATGGTAAAAAAGTGATTATCGCAGAAACAGGCTGGCCTACATACGGGAAAAACGTTGATCAGGCTGAACCTTCCGTTGAAAATATGATGAAATATTTCATCCGTTTAAAAAAATGGAGTGAGCTGGAGGGGATTGACGTCTTCTACTTCTCTTCATTTGACGAATCCTGGAAAGCCCGGCACGAAGGTGACGTTGGCGCGAGATGGGGTCTCTGGAATAAAAATGAACAGTTAAAAGTAAATTAAATGTCGTTTAGAAAAGAACAATATCTAAGTTTTAAGGGGACTGATACTGATTCAAACATCAACCACCTTGACGAGCTGTCTGAAAAAGAAGTGGATAGTTTATTCCATGAAGTTTTAGAAGGCGGGATCCACGGATTTTGCTTTAGCCTGTATGAGGAGGGGCAAAAACCGGGTGATATTATCCCGGCAGAGCAGATCAGGAAAAGAATGCAGATTCTTAAACCGTACACCCGGGCCATTCGATCGTTTTCTTGCATTGAGGGAAATGAACTGGTACCGCAGATTGCAAAAGAGTTCGGCCTGAAAACAGTAGTGGGCGCGTGGCTTGGTAGTGATAAAGAAAAAAATCTGGAGGAGATCGAAGGATTAATACAATTGGCCAAAGACGGTTTTGTTGATATTGCCGCAGTTGGCAATGAAGTTCTATACCGGGATGATTTAAATGAAGAGGAGCTTCTCGGTTATATCCGGCAGGTAAAAGAAGAAATCCCGGAGATACCGGTTACCTATGTAGACGCCTACTATGAATTTGTTCAGCGACCGGCCATCACCGAAATTTGTGACGTCATTTTGTGCAACTGCTACCCGTACTGGGAAGGAACGGCGTTTCAGCACTCATTGCAGCATATGCAGCACATGTATTCCCAGGTTGTTGATGCAGCCAACGGGAAAGATGTATTGATAGCAGAGACTGGCTGGCCCAGCGATGGAAAATCATTGGGCGGGGCGGTCCCCTCGACTGAAAATGCTATGAAATATTTTATAAACACGAATCTCTGGGCAAAATCCAATAATGTTGGTGTGTTCTACTTCTCTTCTTTCGATGAATCATGGAAGGTAGGTAACGAAGGGGACGTGGGTGCTTTTTGGGGCATATGGGACAAATCAGGCAACCTTAAATATTAAGATCAGCATGAACACCTATAAAAAATTAGGATTAGAGCCGGGCAGGGCCATTTGCTACTCCGGTTTCAGAGAAGGACAGCAACCGGGAGGTGAATATCCGAGCTATGAGCAGGTAAAAGAGGATCTGCTCATCCTTCAAAACCACTGGAAATACCTCAGGATGTTTGATTGTGATCAGCACGCACAAACGGTTCTGGATGTGATCACCAATGAAAATCTCGACTTTCAGATGATGCTTGGAGTCTACATTGAAGCGGAGATGAACAACTTTAACTGTCCGTGGGACGGTGGTATATATACGAAGGAGCAGCTGGAGACCAATTGCAAAAACAATCGAAAAAAGGTTAAAAAATTAATTGAAGTAAGCAATCAGTATCCCGACATCATCTTTTCACTTTCTGTTGGAAACGAGGCGTGTGTGGAGTGGACCGACCATTATGTTAGTGAAAAAAGTGTAGTTGAATATGCGAAACAAGTT
>CAZKIZ010000430.1:0-2810 GCA_964552935.1 uncultured Rhodohalobacter sp.
GTAGATCACGCATCAAGTGCGAGATGACGCCCTTTTTGGACTGATTTCACCATTATTTTTAATCGAAATCAGGTTAAACTCTAATATCCCGGTACGAGTAAATAGCAGACACCTCCTGTAAGCCGAATTCTGTTCCCTGAAATATCAGGGCGGCAACCATTTATCTGGCCCTGCCATCACTGACAGGATCATAGCGTTCTACCCGATTGTATAGTGACGAACGGCACACAATCTGCGTGAACTTGCACCCCATGAGGTTTGCCATGCGCCCCGCATTGCTGCGCGGCCGGTGAGCTCTTACCTCACCTTTTCACCTTTACCCTCCGAAGCTTCAGCGAAGGAGGGTTTACCCGACCTTCTCCACTTCAAAAGGAAGTCTGTTTTCTGTGGCACTGGCTGTCGTGCCGGCCTTTAAACCGGCACCCCTTCCGGTTAGGAAGCATGGTGTTCGTTGGTGTTCGGACTTTCCTCACCCCGAAAACGGGGAGCGGCTGCCCGGAGGTGTCATTTTATGCTATTTATTTACGCTAAGATAAGTTACGTCAAAAAAACATATTTATTTGATAGCGTAATTATTGTGAATAACGCAGGCTAGTAAAAGAATGGACTCCCGGTTCAATCCAGTCTCAATAACTGTATTACTAAATTATTGGTGAATTCCGAAAATGGTTTATGGTGCACCTTGTGCCCTGCCAGAGTTTTTCTTGTCTGGCGGATACCGGGAAATTCAACAGTTACACGGTTCAACATCACGCAAAGCGTGATAATCGACAGTTCAACACGGCACCCTTGTGGCCTGCGTCCTGAAACCTGTCTATATATCGAGTTGCTTCTTCGCCTCTTCGAAAAATGACGGATCTACAACAATTCTGCCGCTGTTTTCATCAATAATGATCTTGTTTTTGCGGCGGACCTCAACCTGGGCCTGCGGGGGAAGCGCCATTCCAAGTGCGGCTCCTTTCTCCATGGCAACAACTGCAATTCCGTTAGCCAAACCATCCCGGAGCCTGTTATAGCTTCGCACGTACCGCTTGTCGAGCTCTTCCTCCAGTTCGTCCCTTTTTTTCAGAAGCTTTTTCTCTTCACTTTCTGTACTCTCAACTACTTTCTCGAGATTTTCCTTCTTCTCCTCGTATAGTTTTCGGGTATCATCGAGCTGCTTTTGATAGACTTCCATCTCATCTTCCAGTTCAGCGAGGCGTTTGTCGATCTCCTCTATTCTTTTATGAGCGGTTTCAACGTACTGCTTTTGCGCCTCAATCTCTTTTGTGAGGGCGTCGTACTCGCGGTTATTCCTAACGGTGAGCTGCTGCTCCTCATACTTTTCATTCTTCTGCTTGGAAGTTTCAATGCCGAGCTCGAGATCCTTCCTTTCGCCAATCAGGTTCTTCTGCTCTTCCTCGAGCTGATTTGTACGGGCTTCAAGACGTTTAATATCCGTTTCTATGTCGAGTACTTCTTCCGGGAGATCTCCTCTGAGCTGTCGGATTTCATCAATTCGGCTGTCGATATACTGTAAATTGGCGAGTTGTTGGAGTGCCTCTTGCATAGTTATTGTAGCAGTTTAGATTGTTTTATTATTAAAATCGGAAACGTAGATTTTCATTGGATTAGTAACGCATTCAGTTGCTTCAACCTGAAGCTGTTCAAATGCTTCAGAAAGTTCTTTACGAATGGCTTCAACTACCGGGAATTCACTTTCATAATGTCCCGCATCAATCAGCAAAAAATCCTTTTTTTCAGTAAAGTATTCGTGGTACTTAATATCGGATGTCACAAAAGCATCGGCACCCGCCGCTATCGCTTTTTTCTTCAGAGAGATTCCCGCACCGCCGCAAACCGCCACCCGCTTAATTCGTTTTGAACTGCCGCTGAGCCTCACCGCGTCTACATCGAGTGCACGGCAAACCAGGTGCAAAAATTCTTCCATGGCAATCCCTTCATCAGGATATTTGCCGATTACGCCCATTCCAAAATTATCGGAGGGAGAAGCCATATCGGTCACCTGGAATGTACCCGATTTTAGAAGCCCTTCTTTTTGCAGGGCTGTTTTGAGCTGCCCAACGTTGTGCCGGTCGATCGTTGCCTCAAAACACTTCATGTCGTTTTTCCGGCCATCTACCGCATAAAAATAGGCCTCTTCAGCCGAGTAGTAGTTCAATAGTTTCAGTACGGCCTCGGAATCTTCAAAACCGGTGGTCAGAGATATCTTTTTGCTGATGGGGTAGCTCTTATCCAAAAACTGGAGATTATCGAGCCCAAGGTTATTCGCCAGCACAAAAGAGACTCCATCCAGGGCGGCGTCGAGATTGGTGTGGGCGGAGAGAAGCGCGATATTATTCCGAATCATTTTATAAATAATTCGACCCTGCTCATCAGAAGGGTTAATACTTGAAATATCCTGAAAGATCAGCGGATGGTGCGAAACGATGAGCTCACATTTTTTCTCGAGGGCTTCATCAACAATCTCTTCGGTAACATCCAGGCAGACAAGCACGCGCGAGACGGGCGAAGATGAATCACCAATCAACAAGCCAACGTTATCGTAACTCATCTTTATTTCAGGTGGCGCCCACTGATGTATAAAATCTGTAATATGCCGTACCTGAGTGTTCATCTAACAGTTCCCCCACATTAACAACGGAGAGCTTTGTGTTGATTTTATACTGGAGTGTATAACTGTAGAGTTTGGTGCTGTAACGTATTGCTGTTTTATCATAAGCTTTTTCACAGACTCAAAAATACGATTATTTTGTACCATTGAAAACCTTTTTAATCGTAAATTTGTGTTTTGGTAAAGTAAGCGGAAT
>CAZKIZ010000431.1:0-2794 GCA_964552935.1 uncultured Rhodohalobacter sp.
AATGCAGGATAGAATAGATGAAAGACCAGATGACACGTATCAACTACCCATTCACGGCATCTCGCAGAGCGGTCAGAATCATAACCGTCGATGCGGCTCCGGGGTCTTTATGCCCTTTACTTCGCTCACCCATGTAGCTGGCACGTCCCTTCTTCGCAATCATGGGAATGGTCTCTTCAGCACCTTTTTCTGCAGCCGTCACGGCGCTGTTGAGCGCCTCTTTAACCGATGCGCCATCCTCAGCGGATTTCCTGAAAGCTTCAACTGCCGGTTCCAGTGCATCAATCATGGTTTTGTCTTCAAGAGATGCTTTCCCGCGCATTTTAACTCCTTGTAGCCCCGCATCAAGAACTTCGAGCAGCTGTGTTGTGCCCAGTTCTTCTGCTCCTTTTGCCTCGTTAGACGCCTGCAGAAAAAACGTGCCGTAGAGCGGGCCCGATGCACCCCCAATGGTAGATATGAGCTTCATGGCAACAGACTTTAAAATGGTGCCGATATCCTTTTCTTCAAAAGAGGGGAGCTGTTCACGAACTTTGCTGAACCCGCGCTTCATGTTGTTTCCGTGATCGGCATCGCCAATTGCGGTGTCGAGCTGTGTGAGGTGTGTACTGTTCTCCTCAATTACGTCGGCGGTAAGCTGAAGCCACTGAATGATTTGTGATTTGGTTATCATAGTGTTGAATGGGTAATTGAAGTTAATTGAGACTGGAATGAAGGGTTAGGAGCAAGGAGAAGCAGAGATTCTGAAGTCTGCTTCTACCTGTCCGATAATCTAATCATCTTAATCTGTTTTAAAAACAGAGCTTATTTTCTGAACGCGGGAGTATCTGCAGGAGCATCCCAGTATTTCAGGATCTCCTCGTCTGCTTTCAGTAGTGTGATGGAACAGCCCTGCATCTCAAGTGAGGTGATGTAGGGTCCTACGAGGTTACGGGCGATCTTCATTCCGCGCTGATCCAGAACTTCCGTTACTTTTCTGTACACGGCGTAAAGCTCAGATACCGGAGTACCGCCCATGCTGTTTACAAAAACGATAAAGGAGTCTCCTTTTTTGAAAGGGGCGTCCTCAACTTCAACTTCCACCCAGTCATCTTTTTTGAAACTCCACTCTTTCAGCGTACGCTTGTAGGGCTTATCATCAATAATTTCGTGCGTCATCATCTCTGTGATTTCATCAGCCGGCTTGATTTTCTCCCGGCTCATTCCCGGTTCACCGTGAATTCCAATTCCAATCTCAATCTCATCATCTGCGATCTCAAAACTTGGGGTTCCGTTAGCGGGTGTGATACAGCTTGTAAGCGCCATTCCCATGCTACGGCCATATCGGTTTACTTTTCGGCAAAGTGCCGATAGTTTTTCCAGATCGTAACCATCTTCGGCAGCGCCGCCACAAATTTTCTCTGCCAGAACGGTCGTCCCCACGCCGCGCCGTCCGGCGGTGTAGAGGCTGTCTTTCACGGCAATATCATCATCAATCACAATGTTTTGAACCTTTACCCCATCTTCACGGGCAAGATCAGCGGCCATTTCAAAGTTCATTACATCGCCCGTATAGTTCTTCACAATGTTGAGTACACCAGCGCCGCTGTCAGTGGCCTTTGCAGCCTCGTGCATCTGATCGGGGGTGGGGGAGGTGAAAATTTCACCGGGACATGCCGCATCGAGCATTCCTTTGCCCACAAAACCGCCATGCATCGGCTCGTGGCCGCTGCCGCCACCCGATATCAGAGCGACTTTCCCTTTTTTGGTTTTTGAACTTCGCGTTATGTAGGTAGGATCAAAATGGACCTTTATTAAATCGTTGTGAGCTTTCTGAAATCCCTGAAGCTGCTCTGTTAGTACGTTATCAGTGTCGTTGATTAGTTTCTTCATGGTGAGGCTCCTTGTGTTTGAGTTTACAGGTGAGTGAATCAGTGTCGAATTAGAAATAAAATAGATGTGTTTCTGTGCCGGTTAAAGCACAGAAACACATCCGCCCAAATGCGGTGAACCGTTTAACTGCTCACCGCTACCTATGGAAGATAATGATGGTTAAAAGGTAATTTGGGTACCCAGGATAAATGCTGAATAATCCGCTTGTGCTTCAGAAGAAAAAGACTGAGCCTCCAGCATAAAGGTCAGGTTATCTGTAACTGAGATGCGAGCAAAACCCATGAGCAGTTCATTCGTAACATCGCCTGCAGATCCGACAGCCGTAGAATTTGCGTCCTGGCTTCCTTCACCGTAGCTGGCGCCGAGCAGAAATCCGCCGAAATCGTAAGTAGCCTCAGTATACCACTGTGTACCATCGATGTCTGCCTGGTCGAGTGCGCTGCCGCCGGATATATTAATACCGATCAGTCCGTCCGCTCCAATACTTTTTGTTTCGGAGTAGGATCCTGTCAGCGTTAACCCGGCAAGGCTCAGTTTAAGGCCTGTATCCCAGCCTGAGAAATTGAAATCAAAATCGGGATTGGCCACGCTTACATTTTGATAAAGTCCGCCGGCCCAGGCCTGCAGTGATCCACCGCCAAGGTCAAACACGTAGTCGATCTGTCCTTCAAACCGCGGCCCTGCTGTTTCGAGATTTGAGGAAGGGCCACCCGGTTTTTCCGGATTAATCAGGCCTACTTTGGCCGTAAATCCGCCTAAATCGGGCGTGGTGTAGGTGACGCGGGGATTAAAGTTCGCGTAGGTGTATCCAGAGCCGATTCGTCCAAGAGTTGCATCCGCAGCATCAGGGCCGCCAAAACGTCCAACGCCCATACCGCTTCCGTTATCGCCGATGGAGATACTGTTAAATATCCCGAAGCCT
>CAZKIZ010000432.1:0-2793 GCA_964552935.1 uncultured Rhodohalobacter sp.
TATGAGCGGGTGATGGAGACCAAACGTCAGCTCGGGCTGCTTGACTGAGAAGCAGTCAGTCATGGTATTTTTGGAAGCGACGTCTCAAAATTAAACTGCCGGGCAGAAACTAAATACATGACTGAATCCGGCATCGAGCAAGAAAATACCATGTCTTTCACAAATTAATTCCTTGTCCTCAAGAGACATGGTATTTTTGAGAGCAACGTCTCAAATTCAAACTGCCAGACAGAAACTAAATAAGCGACCGAAACGGGCACGGAGCAAGAAAAATACCATGTCTTTCTCCTGAAGTCATGCCGCACCACAATGCGGCTTCTCCCAATCCTGTTCGATCTGAAGACCCAGCCATTGGCATATCACTTTCCCGTGGCAACAATGGGAGATCGCGGGTCGAAGCCCGCGATGACGTTGGCAGAAGTCTGAGCACATTGGGGTCATGCCGGACTTGATCCGGCATCTCCCATTCTCATTCGATTTGTAAATCCAGTCATTGGTAACTCCCCTACCCGTGGCAACAATAAAAGATCGCGGGTCGAAGCCCGCGATGACTACCGGGTTGCTAACAATTCCTGCCTCAATCGCCTAAATACGGCACACCCTCCTCTATCCACGCGGGAGCGGGAATTCCTTTGAGATAATGATCCATGTACTCTTTCATCTTCACCGCGTAGTCGAGGCGGTTGGCAAACTTGCGAAGGTGGTGTGGTTCGTCGTAATAGTGCAGGAACACCGACTCTTTTCCGTTTCGCCGGAGCGCAAGGTAGAGCTCGATCGACTGGTACCACGGCACCGCCTCATCAGCATCACCGTGCTGAATCATGATAGGCGTGTTGATGCGATCAGCAAAGAAGACCGGTGAATTTTCGATATAGGGGTTCGGATTCTCCCAGAGGCTCACGCCAAGCCGGCTCTGAGTCTGCTCATACTGAAACTGACGCGCCAGCCCGGTTCCCCACCGGATTCCGCTGTAGGCGCTGGTCATGTTGCCAACCGGAGCCCCCGCCACCGCAGCCGCAAACATATCGGTCTCCGTTACCATATGGGCCGCCAGGTAGCCGCTCCAGGAGTGTCCGTGGAGTCCGATGGCGTCCGGATCGGCCACGCCCATCTCTACCAATTTGTGCACGCCCGGCACGATGCTTTTTGTGGCCGAATATCCCGGCTGCGGAATATCAAACCAGACATCAGGCATAAAAAAGACATAGCCATCACTCACATACTGGGCAATGTTTGGCCGGTGGTTCGTCACCGGATGGTTGAAATCGTGCAGCCGCTGCGAAAACCGCTCATAAAAATAGATAAACACCGGGTAGGTCTGCTGAGGATCGTAATCGTCGGGATACACCACAATGCCCTGCGTCTTTTTGCCGTCCACATCCAGCCAGTCGATCAGCTCCGCATGACCCCAGTTCCACTGTTCTTTTAGGTCATCATAGAGAGTTGTCTGTTTCGAGGTATTCCGGAAACGCCAGCTGTCGCTTACCCAGAGATTGGGATAGACATCATACTTCTGCTTTGTAAACAGAACCCTGTCGCTGTTCTCAGCTTTTGCAACCAGATCAAACCTCATCTCGCCGCCAAGCAGTTCAGTCAAACCGCTCCGGCCAATTCTGGATTCATAAAATCCGTAGTTCTTTTCCATCTCATCAAACATGGTGAGCAGCAGCCGCTCGTTCCGGCTGAACGTGTGACGCTCCGGATCAAGATCACGGATTCTGTAGATCCGCTGATCCTCTCTCCCCTTTCCGTCCGTGACCGACCGAACCCCGTCCGCCACCGTATCAAACTGCCAGATGTCATATTTGTCGTAGATGATTACAGCTCGGTCATTGTCGGTCCAGCCGGCAATTCCGTATCCGCCGGATGGCTGCGGACGGTCATTATCTTCATTTGCAAACGGCACATCCAGGCCTTCGGTCAGGTTTCGAACCTGGCCGGTTTCACTGTTCATGATATTCCAGTCTTCGCCATCAAACCAGGCGGCAAAATCTCCGTTAGGCGAAAGTGACGCCCCAAACCGCTGCTGCGTTATAAACTGAGTTTGCCCCCCTGTCTCAAGGTCGATCAGGTAATAATCGCGGTATCGGCCGTCATGCGTAATTAATTGTCTGTAAGGAAGATCCGATGACCCGATCACGTGACCGGTGTTGTGGCTCGCCGAAACATAAGGGAGTTCTTTCACCGCCAGCTGAACCGATCGGCCCTCATCCAAATGATAAACGGCCGTGTAGAGATGATTTTTTCGATTGTTAAACGTCTGTTTCTCATGCGTTTTGATCAGCGGATCATCCCAGTGCCACACTTTGCCTTCAACTTCATTCAGGATGTGACCAAGATCATACATATTGTCGGCCGTGAGCGAATCACTCCTCTCTTCACGCTCATCCAGGGCGACCATATCGGCATCTTTCACGCCATAAAAAAGCCGCTCACCATCGTAGGTCCAGGTCAGGTTGTTGCGCGATCGCAGGCGGTATCCCTCCTCCACATCGTCCGGCGTCATCAGGAATTCCGGTTCACCATCAAATGCCTGCCAGGTAACGATCGATGCATCTTTCAGGCGATAATCGTGCGCGGTATCGATCTCCGTGGCCGTCAATGCAAGCCGGCCGCGACTCTGATCCCACGAAAAGTTATTGTAGTATGCAAAGGAGTTTGCCAAGAGCTGAACCGGCTCCAGTCCTTCATCCAGATCGATCGCAAACAGCGCGTTGTTTTCACCCACTGTATCCACCGTGGAGTAGACAAAATAGTTCGAGGTGCTGTCGATCGACATAGCGTTTACAAACG
>CAZKIZ010000433.1:0-2793 GCA_964552935.1 uncultured Rhodohalobacter sp.
AGCGGGCATGCAATACATTCGGCAGAAGAAGAATCCGGAAGCCGGTTATTGAAGAGTATGATTAAAGAAAAACTGAAATGCCGTTCTCAAGAAATAACGACTCTTAAGTATGAAAAGCCTTCTGCCACGGTGGACGGAAGGCCTCTATCGGTGAGTTTTTCGCATACAAAAGAAGCGATATGTGCAGTCTTTTCTGACGTCTGGGTTGTTGGCATAGATATGGAATCCTCCGAAAGGGTAGTTTCTGAAGGGTTGTCGAGCCGAATGAAACACCCAAAGGAATTACTCAAGTTTTATAAAGATTATCCGATAATTCAGATATGGACAATGAAAGAGGCTGCGCTGAAAGCCATCGGAACAGGTCTTAGAAAACCAATGAACAGCGTGAACCTAAAAGCTGTTCATAATAATCTCTTTGAAGTTGAGTTTTTCAATGGAATAAGAGCAAATATTTGTAGTTTTCAGGTACATGATAAGTGGATATCTGTCTGCTACATATCACCAGAATTATCAGAATCATTTTTAGCCAAACCTTATGTGCCTATTCACTCAGCAAGAGATTAAACAGAGATTAAAACAAGCCACAGATCTAAAACCGTCAGGCAGCAACCCTGCACGATTATTATTTGTCCCTACATCACTTAATCACTATACCATCAACAGTTTTAGCGAGGTGTATAGCAAGATTCATGATGGCGAATTTGACACAGTAGTGATTGTAGAGTCTCAACCGGGAACTCACGAAAAAAAGCTACCAATGCCATCGCATAAATCGTTCACAACCCGCTTTGGAGAGGTGAGTGTAAACGACAAGCTTCGGAATGAGCTTTGTGATGAAGATGATGATTTCTTTATCAATGATGAGGCTTACAGCAAAGATCTGAGTCTGTATGATCAGCTGCTGTTTTTGCAAAGTCGTTTGTCCGATTTTTCGGTGCTCAGCCTTCAAATAACGGACGAATCCACGGCTATTGTGAAAGAGTTAGCGGCTGCGCTTGAAGAGATCCTTGCCTCCAGAAATGCATTAATTGTGTTCTGCTGTGATATTCACCAATTAAGTTCCACGGCATTGACGAAAGTAAAAAAACAGTTCGAAGATGGGAATGTTTCGGGACTACTAAATACGCTCAATTCAGAAGAGACCAGACTCAAGGGAATTGGATCATTTTTTGCAGGTCTTTTGATAGCCGATAAATGGGGGCTGAAACTTCACTTTTCAGAACAGACTGAAGAGGATGAACCTGTTTCATGTTATGCTGAAGTCATGCATCAACCTATATTTGGATGAGCCCAAAATCCACTTCAGTATCGGTAATCGGACCGGGAGCACTGGGTGGTGCCGTAATTGACTTTTTACGCAACAAAAGCCTTCTTTTTACTTTACACTCCGTTTGGGGCCGGTCAGCGAAGGATAGTTATTTATATTCAACAGAGAGTAAAGCGCAGCCTCTAAAAGATTTTCCAGATAAGGATGAAGATCTTGGCCTGTTAATCCTTATTACAACACCGGATGAACAGATCAGTGTAGTAGCGGAGAAGCTCTCTGATGAAAAAATAGACTGGAGCTCCCGCACAGTTGTTCATATGTCCGGCAGCCTGAGTCATTTGGAGTTGAACAATCTCCGCAAAGCCGGAGCTCAAACCTGCTCTCTACATCCGCTTCAAACATTTTCGAAAGGGGATGCAGCAGATCGATTTAGCGGGATATGGTTTACACTGCAGGGCGAAGAAAGCTGTACTTTGATGATGCAAAACCTGGTTACAGAAACCGGAGCTCATCTTAAAAAAATGACGGCAGAGCAGAAAAAGTCGATGCATTTAGCCGCAGTTTTTGCATCGAACTACCTGGTGTCATTAATGAACGTAGTTGAACAAATTACGCATTCAAACAGTATTGAGGATGGCCTCGAGATGTTGAATCCGATTATCCTTCAAACCGTTGAAAATATTTTTACCAGGGGTACGGAGCAGTCGTTAAGCGGACCGATTGCGAGAGGAGATGAAAGCACAGTGAAAAATCATCTACAACAAATGGGTCATGATACCGACCTGGCACGGCTCTATAAGTATCTTGGAAAGTCGGCGCTCACCATTGCTCAGAAAAACGGCCGCATTACGGCACAGGAATTTGATAAAATTTCTGATATTTTAGCGACAGACGAAAATCCGAAATGAGCGGCACTGATGACTATTACGAAAAAGTGTATAAAATCACTGAGAGAATACCGCAGGGAAAAGTAACCACCTATGGAGCTATTGCGTCTTACATTGGGGTGAAATCCGGTGCGCGAATGGTGGGCTACGCATTGAACAGCTCTATAAAGAGCGGACGGCAGATACCGGCTCACAGAGTAGTTAACCGATTGGGGCAGCTTACGGGAAGGGCCTATTTCCCCGAAGATACGATGCGAGAAAGGCTGAAGCAGGAGGGAGTGGAATTTGTAGACGAGTATACTGTCAATATTCAGAAGCATTTTTGGGATCCGCTGGAAAAATAAATTTCCCCAGGGCAGGGGCGTAAAAAAAACACCTAAATCTATCAGACATTATTTTTTTGCCCTCAAATTGGTGTCTTCTCACGGTTGAAATATTTGGTAAAGCCTGTCAGGTTTATCGGGTTTTAACTTCAGTAAAGAGCTTTTATTCATCAAACCTGACACCTTAAAAAAGGACATTGTCAAGGGAAACGTACCTCGCCCTGCTGCTTTTTGCAGTTTTTTTTAAATTTATGAGTGTTTGTTTCAATTTAACTGAGCTTCAATGCCAGCAACCGGTTCATACGATCTCTTCATG
>CAZKIZ010000434.1:0-2785 GCA_964552935.1 uncultured Rhodohalobacter sp.
CGCCCTCCACCGACCCGGTAAATGCGATATGTTTGATTGTGTTGTCGTCAATGACTTCGGCCACCTGTTCATGTGTGATGTGGAGAAACTGAAAAACACCTTCCGGCAGTCCGGCGTGGCTGAATGCTTCTGAAAAACGTTCAGCGCAGAGTGCGGTTTGATCCGCATGTTTTAAAATTACGGTATTACCGGCCATCAGCGCGGGAATCACCGCATTTACCGCCGTCAGATAGGGGTAGTTCCAGGGACAAAGCACAAGTACGGAGCCCAGCGGCTCTTTTTTGATATATCGCCTGAAGCCCTTTTTTTCCGGCAGATGGATTGGGTTAAGAGCCCTGTCCGCGCAGTTAATCATATATTCAGCCCGCTCGGCAAAACCGGACGAAATTTCCGCCGGCGAATACCGGATCGGCCGTCCCATCATCATGGTGATCTCCCTGCCCCATTCATCAGCGTGATCTTTGAAATACTCAACGGCTCTATTGCAGATATCCCTTCGCTTGTCAAGGGGAGTTGATCTCCAGTACTGAAACGCCTTCGCAGAACGGTCAAGGCAGTCCCGGACCGTCTGTTGATCCGCATAGCTTCGCTCAGCGTAAACGTCGCCGTTTGCGGGGCTGATAATCTGAAATGATTTTGACATCGAACCTGATTCTTTTCAACGGTTAAGATCTATAACCTAATAAAAGAAAGAATCTCTCAATTTGAAATAAATTACCCGAAGAAATGCTATTACAGGCTCTTTGTAGGCTTTCTATTTTGATAAGTCACTTTTGGCGGACTCCGGGGCTTTATTGCTTACTCTGCCGGTAATTAACCTAAAACTCCCTTTGAACGTCAGGTAGTACCAGATCCACTCGGCCATAACCCTGAACCGGTTTCTGAACCCGATCAGGAAGAAGATGTGAATGAACGACCAGAGCAGCCAGGCGGTAAATCCCTTGAATTTAAAACCGGCAATTTCAGCGATCGCTTTTCCGCGGCCAATGGTTGCCATATTCCCCTTGTCGAGATAGACAAACCCCTCATCACTCCCTTTTTTCCCGAGGATTTTCTTTGCCACATACTTACCCATCTGCATGGCTCCGGGAGCAATCCCCGGTACCTGTTTCCCATCGGCATCGGTGCAGTTTGCTGCGTCGCCAATTACAAATATTTCCGGATGACTTTCGGTTGTCAGATTCGTGTTGACCTTCACCCTTCCCGCCCGGTCGGTTTCGAAGCCAAGTTTCTTCAGCAGGGGAGTCCCCTCGTTTCCGGCCGCCCAGATGACGTTTGAGGATGGAATGGAAAGCTTTCCGGCCTGAACTCCCTCCTCATTCACTTCCTTCACCATCGTGTTCAAATAGACGTTAACGCCCATATCAATCAGTTTTTGGCGGGCACTTTCGCTGAGCGATTCGGGATAAGTGTTTAAAATGACGTCTTCCCCTTCTATGAGATAAACGTGAATATCCTTTTCCCGAACATTTTTGTAGTCGTCAATTCCGGTTTTTCTCGTTATCTCTGCAATAGCCCCCGCCAGCTCAACCCCGGTCGGGCCGCCGCCCACAATCACGAAGTTTAGGAATTTTTGACGAAGATCGGGATCGCTCTCTTTTTCAGCCTGTTCGAGCGACCATAGAATGCGTTCTCTGATATCGAGAGCATCATTCAGCGTCTTCAGCCCGGGGGCGTGCTCCTCCCACTCATCATTTCCAAAATAGGAGTGACGGGTTCCGGTGGCTACAATCAGGTAGTCGTATTCGTACTCCTTTCCCGATTTTCCGGCAACCCGCCTCTTTTCCTTATCTACCCGGATGATCTCATCCATCACCACGTTTATATTTCGCTTATTTTTGAAGACGGATCGAATAGGCGTGGCGATATCGCCGGGCGACAAAGCTGCTGTAGCTACCTGGTAAAGGAGAGGCTGAAACAGGTGATGATTCGTGCGGTCGATCAGGGTAACATCAATATTTTTCTTGTTCGTCAGCGACCGTGCAGCCGTCAGCCCGCCGAAACCACCGCCGATGATGATTACTTTAATATTGTTTTCAGCCATAGTGTTGAGTATCAGTAATTAATATGAGTGCAGCCATTTATTTGCCAACACAATTTACTTCACGCAAATTCTGCCAATTGGAAAAGATATTCATAAAGCTGTTCCGGGAAGTAAGGAGATTTACAACTTGTTTCATCCATTTGCACTACATTTATTCGAAGAATGTATCGACCCACTTTTTGAAAAAATATATATGAGATTGATAGCACGATTTACAGGCAGCCTGATAGCAATAATTTTACTGACAGCTGCACTATCATATGGTCAGCAGCAAACCATTACGGTGCCGGTGATCGAAGATGGTCAGGCACAGACAATACCGGAGTTTGAAGATCCGGAAAACTGGATTCGCCACGATCTCTGGGTCGAAACCGAATTTGATACGGACGGAGACGGGAAGCCCGATCGGATGCATGTTTCTGTGACCCGGCCGGCACAAACAGAGGGCGGAGATTTGAAGCTGCCGGTGATTTATGAAACCAGCCCCTATTACGCCGGTACCGCACGTCCCCCGTACGATTTCTTTTGGGATGTACGGCACGAACTTGGCGAAGAACCACCACAACGAACGATGGGGCCGGAAGTGCAGCGCACAGGAGAACGTCCCATCATATCAAATTCGCTGATTGAAACCTGGGTGCCGCTCGGGTTTATCGTGGTTCACTCAACATCCCCCGGGACTGGTCTTTCTCAGGGCGCCCCAACGGTTGGCGGTGAAAATGAATCGCTTGCTCCTAAAGC
>CAZKIZ010000435.1:0-2733 GCA_964552935.1 uncultured Rhodohalobacter sp.
ATAAGGAGGGTTGGGGAGAGTTTCGCTGCAAAAGCGCATCTGTATCGGTTTGGGTGCCGGAATAATTACTGTGGCATTGGTTTTATCACAAAATTGAATTGAACAATACTAATAAAATGCAGGACGGAGGTTGTAGGACCGAGGACCGATGACAGAAGACCAAAGATACATCCAAAATGGATTTACTAAGCCTTGTTCCAAAAATGGTAAATCGTTTAAGTAATTCGGAGAGAAAACGGTCTTCGGTCATCCGTCTTCTATCTTCGGTCAACCGGCATCGGTCCTCCGTCTACCGTCTATTCACAACTATATATTGAATTCAGGATACTACCATAACATTGAACTCCGAATTAATCACTTTAAAACTAAAAACCAATTATGACAATCAGACAAAAATTAGAACAGTTAGCTACCGAAAAAAATAATCCTTGTGTTACCATTTCACTGAATACGTATCGAACTCACCCTGATAATGCGAACGATTCAGCTCAGTTACGAAATCTTTTAAAGGAGGCTGAAAAACGAGTAATCAGCGAATTTGGCAAAAGGCCTGTGTCATCACTATTGGAGCGGCTTTCAGAAGTAGAAGATGAAATAGATATAAATTATAACCTGGACAGTTTACACATCTACATATCCAACGATACAAAAGAGATCATCAAATCGGCCTGGCCCATTAAAGAGAATGGCGTATATATATCAGATACATTTAACATTCTCTCTTTGATGAAATCGTATATAAGAAGTGAAGAGTATTTTATTCTCTTACTTTCGCAGGGTGGCGCTAATCTCTACAACGCAATCAATGATGGCATTATTGATGAAGTAGAGAATGATGATTTCCCGTTTTCAGAAACCAGTTACACCAATACAAATTCAGAACGAGTCAGCGATTCAAAACGCCTTGATGATTTGGTCCGTGAGTTTTTAAATAATGTTGATAAGGCCCTTGTGAAAATGCATAGCGCAACGGGACTGAACTGTGTTGTAATTTGCACGGAAGACAACTACAGCCGTCTGATGCAGGTTGCCGACAAGCCGTCAATATATATTGACTATGCAAGCATTGACTATAACGATACTGAAAAACATACGATTGCAGAACAAAGCTGGGAGATAGTAGAGGAATTACAAAAAAAACGCAGAACGGAGGCGATTGAAGAGATCAAAGAAGCCGTTGGACAAGATGCCGTTTTGACCGATCTGCAGGAGATATTTCAGGCATCCATTGATGGCCGGGGCGACCTGTTAATTGTCCACCAGGACTTTTCCCAACCCGTAATCATGACCGGTGAAAGAACGTTTGATTTGACAGATGACATAACCCGGGAAGACGCCATAGACGATATTACAAGTAACATTGCCTGGTCAGTATTATCGAAAAGCGGCAACGTGATTTTTACCGGGCAGGACGAAATTAAAGAGCTTGGAAATATTGTGCTTAAGACGAGATACTGAGATAGTGTGGTTATTGGTTAATCGGTTATTCGTGTTTACGAACTGTAAACGGTAACGCATTCAGGTACACTAAAAGATCTGGTGCTTATGGTGGTGAAAACGGGTCTAATGAGGATTACTCATTTAGCTGGCATGTCCCGGACAGAAAGCCATCATGCCGAAAATAATTTTGTGAGATCATGTCAAAAATAACCGATGGGAAACCACTCCGCCTCTTTTTTCGCATTGCCGTGGGTCTTCTTTCACTGGCAATGGTCTTCAGTACCGCAGTCACCCTGCTCAGCAGCGACGCCTGGTGGATTCGGGTATTTGATTTTCCGCGAATCCAGATCGTCGTACTCATTCTGCTGGCGCTGACCGGCTATGCAGTGCTTCGACTCTTCGGACGATTACGGTCATGGGAATATGCGCTTGCCGGGGTGGTTGGACTTGCGTTGATCTGGCAGCTCATTTACATCGCACCCTACACGGTTGTATATCCCAAACAGATGCCGGACAGCCATGCCGAAGACGACTCCAACCGCATATCTCTTTTGATCTACAACGTCCTCTACGACAATCGGGAAGTGGAAGCACTTCGCGACCTTATCCGAAACACTGATCCCGACCTCATCCTGCTGAGCGAACCGACTCAGTGGTGGCTTGAACAGCTCGACGGCCTGGAAGAGGAGTATCCCTACACGCTATTTCAGCCGCAGGAGAACCATTATGGAAAGCTGCTTTACTCAAGGTTAGAGCTAATAGACCCGGAGATCCGGTTTTTGATTGATCCGAAAATTCCTTCAATTCTCACCGGGGTGCGGCTTCGGTCGGGAACATTCGTGACGCTCTATGGGGCTCATCCGCGCCCTCCCGGCCTTAAGCGTCCCGATGAGGAGAATGACGCCGGCAGTATGGATGAAGCGGAAGAGCAGAATGAGGGCGATCGCGAAGATTCTGACATGCGGGATGCTGAATTGCTCTCGATTGCCAAAGAGGTGGGTGAACTTGGAGACGTCCCGGTTATCGTAGCCGGTGATTTCAATGATGTGGCCTGGTCGCGCACAACACATCTTTTTCAGCGGATCAGTGGTCTGCTTGATCCAAGAGTGGGACGAGGCTTTATCAACACCTTCAATACCAGGAGCCGCCTCATGCGCTATCCGCTTGATCATGTCTTTGCATCCCGACATTTCCGGCTCGTAGAGCTGCGCCGCCTTCCCGACATCGGGTCCGACCATTTCCCCATACTCGTAATCCTTGACTACGATCCCGGGGCCGTTTCAGATGAAGAGC
>CAZKIZ010000436.1:0-2731 GCA_964552935.1 uncultured Rhodohalobacter sp.
TCGCATCGTATTATATTTTTATATTATTTTTGAAAATATGCTCCAAAATAGGCTTTCAACAGTAGGTATATGAAACTCTTTTAGTGTATTTCAGGTAACAAGCTTAAGCAGAATTCGGATCAGACTTCAAATGATTGATTCGCTGTAGGTAAAGTTACGAAACAAAATGTAGGTAGCTATGAAATGGATGGAATGTGTATTATTTGTAATGACCAGTTTGCTGTTATTCTCAACCTGTGGCGAAAATGTGACCGGATCTAATGACGAAGATCCAAAAGGTGAACTACCGAGAGATCTCACGGCATCGGAACAGAAACTCGTTGAGGCCGATCGCAACTTCAGCTATCGGATTTTCCGCGAGACGGTGGCTTACGACCATGAAGAGGAAAACATCATGATCTCCCCGTTGAGTATTTCTATGGCGCTTGCAATGGCGCTGAATGGGGCTGAAGGGGAGACGTTCGACGATATGCGCGAGACGCTCAAACTTACCGGAATGGATCTGGATGAGATTAATGAGGCATTTGAATCTCTGACTGAGCTGTTGATGACGGTTGATCCTAAAGTAACCATGAAAATTGCCAATTCGGTCTGGCACAGGGATGGGTTGCCGGTAAAAGAGGATTTCCTGGATCGTCTTGAAAAACATTTTGGAGCTCAGGTTGAAGGGCTTGATTTCAGTGATCCTGCCGCAGTTGAAAAAATAAATAGCTGGGTAGATAAAAGCACGGAAGGCATGATTTCGGAAATTATTGACGAGATTCCTCCTCATATGGTCATGTACCTGATAAATGCGCTCTACTTCAAGGGAGACTGGCTGCGGCAATTTGATACAGAAGATACCCGCACCGCTGATTTTCATCTCGAAACGGGTGAAACAACAGAAGTGGAGATGATGAGTCAAAAGGGACTGTTTGCTACGTACATGTCAGGCGAAGTGCAGATGATTGAACTTCCCTACGGCGACAGCCTCTTTTCCATGACGGTGATAATGCCCGCTGACCCTGACACGCCGATAGACAGTTTCATAAATGAAAAAGTGACTGCAGAAAACTTATCTGAATGGCGATCCAATTTGCGCGTTGATAACCGGGAAGCCACCGTTGAGCTGCCCAAATTTGAACTGGAATACGAGATTGAATATAACGACATATTGAAGGCTATGGGCATGGAGATCGCCTTTTCTGAATCTGAAGCAAATTTTAAGGGCATCGCAGATACCGCTCCGCAGAATCTTTTCATCGACAATGTGAAGCACAAAACATTTATAAGAGTTGATGAAGAGGGAACAGAAGCTGCTGCTGTGACAAGTGTTGGCATTGGTGTTACATCTATGCCTCCACAGATCATGTTCAACCGGCCGTTTGTGTTCATTATTCATGAAAGAGAGAGCGGAGCGAACTTGTTTATGGGCAAAGTAAAAAATCCTGGCTTGGAATGATTTTCAGGGTTCAGGGTACATGGCACAGGGCGCAAGGTGTAGAAAGTTGACGCAGTCAACTTCCCTGAACCCTGAACCCTGAACCCTGAACCCTGAACCCTGAACCCTGAACCCTTAAACCTTCTCTATCTCTTCAAG
Organism: uncultured Rhodohalobacter sp.; assembly: GCA_964552935.1. Lineage (GTDB taxonomy): Bacteria > Bacteroidota > Rhodothermia > Balneolales > Balneolaceae > SW132. The sequence goes on from CAZKIZ010000436.1 coordinate 1,580, forward strand.
AAAAGGGTAATCGGTATATCCTTCTTTGCCCTGGGCGTAGAACGTATCGCGGTCAGGCTCGTTTAGCGGCGCATTTTCGCGAAACCGTTTTGGCAGATCGGGATTGGCCAGGAACAGCTTTGCAAAGGATACCATATCTGCCTTGCCTGATTCAACCACCTCAATGGCGGAATCGCGGTCGTAATTTCCGTTAGTCATCACCGGACCGTTGAAGAGTGGTCCGTAATGGCCAATCACATCTTTTTCGAGGTGAGGGTGATCGTCCAGATCCGCAAGCGCTTCAACCAGCTCGAGATAGCAAAGATTGTAGCTATTGAGTTTTTCAATCACATGCTCATAGAGCTCTTTTGATTGCGAGTCGTTCTTTGTATTAAAAAGGTTACTCGGTGAAAGTCTCAGGGATGTTCTTTCTGCACCGACTTCATCAACCACAGCATCAACAATTTCAAAAAGAAAACGGCTGCGATTCCCTATCGAGCCTCCATACATATCATCACGTTTATTTGCGGTGTCATGTAAGAACTGTTCGATCAGGTAGCCATTTGCACCGTGAATCTGCACCCCATCAAAGCCTGCGGAGATTGCATTTTTTGCCGCAGTTCTGAAGTCATTTACAATCCCATTGATCTCATCGGCTGAGAGTGCTCGTGGTTCCGGCGTTTCCTGGAATCCATCGGGTGTGTACGCCATTGATTCAGATTTAACGGCGGATGGTGCCGGCGGCTTTTGTCCGTCATGAAAATAGGAGTGAGAAACTCTGCCTGTGTGCCAAAGCTGAGCCTGAATGAGGCCGCCATTCTCATGAACTTTATCAATAACTGCTTTCCAGCCATTTAGCTGCTCACTGTTGTAGAGGCCCGCAGTGTAAATATATCCCCGAGCGTATTTCGAAACGGGAGCTCCCTCAGAAAGGATCAGCCCGGCTGAAGCTCTCTGGCTGTAGTATTCGGTATGAAGATCGGTGGGGGCCTCATGTTTATTATCGGCCCGGTTACGGGTCATTGGCGCCATGATGATTCGATTCTTTAATGTAAGCGATCCGATTTCGACAGGTTCAAATATTTTTTTCACGAAACGGTGGATTTAGTTTAATGTTGAACATTCACTATTAAACTAATCTGGTTAACTAATCGTTCGATGTGTTAGTTGTTA
>CAZKIZ010000437.1:0-2730 GCA_964552935.1 uncultured Rhodohalobacter sp.
TCCGTTTATAACACTAAATGAAACGATACTGCTTCCTTCCCATACCAATGGTGAGTTTCTTTATCAGGCATTTAACTGGCAGGGCGAAAAAGTAGCTGACATTGGAGAGCTACCCGATGGCTATACACCCTTGGCAGATGATGACGAAGTTAGGTCGGCCCTTAGAGACCAAAGAGTTCCTGAACGGGATTTAGCTCTGGTTTTTCCGGTAAATGACCTGTCTGATCACAATGAGATTTATCTGGTATACAGCGCCATCCCAAAAATTGCAAAATATACTCTTTCAGGTAATAAGATTTGGGAGCAAGCCACACTCTCAATCCCTGAAGTAGATTCACTCTTGATCGATCTGGGCAATGTCTTGGTGAACCAACCCAACCAAAGAGCTTCGTTACTGCCGGTAAAGAAATACATGAAAGGAGTAAATAGTTCGCAGGGTGACTTATACCTATTCACATACACAAATATGGATACACCCCATACCCCCCGGCGCCCTATGTGGATTCATCAATTCGATGCCAAGGGAACACTTGTACACCGCTATAAAATCATTTCCGACACGGATTTATTCTATTACCCCGGAATTGATTTTAAAAATCGAAGAGTATTTACTCCATCGTTTAATGAAAGTGATATAAGAATTTATCCATTTTGAATAGATCAACATCATGGCTTTATTTAGTTAGTACCAAGATGGGCGGATTCAAGTTGTGAGAGACGGCAAGATGTATACCCGCGAAACCGATGAAGAAACGGGTCTGCAGCAGGTGGTGCGGTACAGGATTGAGATGGATTAACCTTAACAAAACCACTTGAACCATGACAATAATATGTACATCCTTAAACCGAATGTTAATCGTAGCATTCACAGCTTTTTTATTTGCCTGCAATAGTGAACCCCGGCAATCGATCGTTCCTGAACACCTCGATGAGATCGAAAACCTAACCATATTCTCAGGCAATTCATCACCCAATGTTGATATCAGTTTTGAGCATGAAATCTCAATAGGCGACAGCCCTGAACAGCCGATTGGGACAATGGGCGGATTTACTGTTGATAATTTGGGACGTGTTTATATCAGTGATCATCAAGAGAAAACATTGCACGTTTTTGAAGCCGATGGAACGTATCTCTCTAATGTTGGCAGAAGCGGCAGTGGCCCGGGAGAATATACGGTCGGTCCTTTCCCTACGGTGAAATCGGATCAGCTTTTCGTGTTAGATCCAATGAGGTTATTAATGAATATCTATACTACTAACAATTTTGAACTGATTCGAACAATCAATGTAAATCCCACAAATAAAGGCAGTTTTGATGGCTTGGATGAAACCCACGTTAACCAAATAATGATTATTGATGAAGAGAGGTTTCTTGTAAGAATGTCTACTTTTATTCGGGAATTCGCAGACAAAGCCGGTGAGCTTAAGGATGATAAAAATATCTATTTCTATTTGATGGGTGATGATGCCAGGCTTACCGGACCTCTCATAGTACCGGTAACGCTCTACGAAATTACCGGGAGAGTACCTGAGCAGTTTCAATTTCAGGGTCCGTTTGCGCGTGTGGCACCAAGCCCTCAGCTATTCACTAAACCACTGGTTGCTGCATCGGAAAATGGAGAAATTGTCGCTGCAATGTCAGATCATATTCTGATCAGGAGATATACTTCTGATGGTGATTATCAGAGTGCATTTTACCATCCATTTGAACATTTGAAGATGAACCGTGACGATGCAATAAATGCTCAGGTGACAGAATTACTTGCTGATATAGTCAGCCAAAATGACCTGCTTGAAGCATGGCCTGCAATGGATCGCATGCTGGTGGATGATGAAGGGCGAATTTGGATATCTACAATCGTAGAAAATTTCGATGTCTATGAATGGTGGATTCTGGAAGAAAGCGGAGAACTGATAACAAAATTTGATTGGCCACGGGATGAACTGATTGTGATTATAAAAAATGGCAAAATGTACACCCGCGAAACGGATGAGGAGAGCGGGCTGGTTCAGGTGGTGCGGTATGGGATTGAGCTGCAGTGAATGGATAAGATTCCGTTAACTGTGGAGTGGATGTGTTTTTTGATATTATCTATTCAATATCAACACTTTTACAAACTGTAGGATTATCAAAGGAGCGGGGCTTTATCATTTCGTGAATTGAGCGATAAAAGACTCTCCTAAACCATTGAAAACTCAATGTCTTTAAAATGGATAAGAGATGGCTGTCGGTCGCACTTTTCTGCTTACTTACTGCTCAATGCTCCAACGAGACAAAAACGGACCATATTCGTATTCTGGATGAAATTCCCGAACATATTCAGGAGGTCGAAAACCTCACCGTATTCCCGGGAGATGCTGAGCCGGTGTACGACGTGGAGCTGATCCCGGAGGTGACGTTTGACGATGCAAAAGGTCCATACCTGAACCGTGTTCTCAGTGCCGTAGTGGATGATAGAGAACAGGTAATTATTTTGGGTTCAAATACCAGCTACGAACAGTCTCTTCACGCCTATTCAAGTGAGGGAGCCTATCTGACCGTCATAGGCGGCCGGGGAGGAGGGCCCGGAGAATACGGTATTATGATGGGCCCGCAGGTTAAAGGAGCTACGCTATCTGTACCCGATGTGACGAATCAGCGCCTGAACGAATATTCAACTACCGATTTCTCCGTGATACGTTCCATCCATTTCGATCAGTGGGAAAGCGGGAGTGAATCCAGGTTTGGTT
>CAZKIZ010000438.1:0-2729 GCA_964552935.1 uncultured Rhodohalobacter sp.
CAGCTACTGCTTCCTGGAAAGCCGTTCGCTTGCGGACACATCAAAAGACTCCATAGTAATAAGGTCACTGTTTTGAACAGAATGGGTTTCATGGTAGCACTTCATTATTATGTGAAAAAGGTCTGCATATAAATAAAGCTGGTTTATTATTTAAGTGAACACGTAAACAGACGAGTGTTTTAAAATCCTCATTTTCATCTGTTACCATTATGCAGGCATATCCGGGAGCGTCCACCCTTCCCTGTACTCAGTTTTGATCAGGCTATTTGCAAATTCCCGGGCATTAATGGGGTCGGTCATATCCCGCTGGAAGGAAGGATGACCATCCTCAATACTAAATCCGTCTTTTATGACAATTCTGAGCTCTTCGCTATCCGAGATGTTCGTGAACTCCATCTTTTCTCCATCCCATTCGAGTTCCTTGTTTAGTGACTGAAGCCGTACAGCCAGCACGCCCATCACCACCATTTCATTGAACGGACCGGATTGATCGAAGGATGATTTACATTCCGTGCGGTTTTCCGGGCTCTCCTTGCAGGCTCTTGCCCAGTCTTTTACGTGGGCAGACTCCCCTTCTGATTCTCCAACCTGAACTCTTCTTTCTGTCTTTTGAACACTGGGTTCATTGCCTGATAGCAGCCACGGATCGGAGCCGTAACACCCGCACACCAACATATCTTTGGTTCCATGAAAGAGCACACCGCCTCCGCGATGATTCATATTGCGACCTTCAGGCCATCCTTCCGGCTTCAGCGGTTTGATGCCCCCGTCATACCAGTGTACGTCTACCTCAGGCAATCTGCCGAAGCTGCTTTCGCGCTCAGGGTAGGTTAGCTTCACCCTCTGTGCTGTGGGCGCAGAATCTTTCAGTAAAAGTGTGGAACTTCCCTGCACTTTGGTGGGGTATCCCAGTTCCAGGGCTTTATATGGTGCATGCAAAATATGGCACGCCATATCACCCAGTGCGCCGGTTCCGAAATCCCACCATCCGCGAAAATTCCAGGGCGTGTAAATCTCATGATAAGGGCGCATGGGTGCCGGACCAACAAAAAGATCCCAGTTGAGCGTGTCGGGTACAGACTGCTCTTCTTCAGGCGGATTTTGCCCCTGCAGCCAGATCGGCCTGTTGGTAAACGACTCTATTTTTGTCACATCTCCAATAACACCCTCTCGAAGCCACTCGGTCATCAGGTTAATTCCCTCACCCGAGGCACCCTGGTCGCCCATCTGGGTTGCAACGTTATACTCTTCCGCCAGTTTTGTGAGAAGCCGTGATTCGTACACCGTGTGCGTTAGCGGCTTTTCAACATATACATGCTTGCCCATCGTCATGGCGTGTGCGGCAATCGTGGCGTGGGTGTGATCGGATGTAGCCACAACCACAGCGTCGATATCATCGCCCATCTCATCGAACATTTTCCGCCAGTCCCAGAATTTCTGAGCATCAGGGTAGTGATCAAATGCTTCCTGTGAATAGCGCCAGTCCACATCGCAAAGCGCTACGATGTTCTCTGTCTCCTCAATTTGACGGATCACTCCAAATCCTCGGCCTCCAACGCCCACGCAGGCGATGTTCAGCTTATCACTTGGCATTTTATATCCCAGGCCTCCAATAACGTAGCTGGGTAAGATCGATATTCCGGCAGCAGCAGCCAGGCTTTTGCCGAGAAAATCTTTTCGTGTAATGGCTGTTGATAATAAATCCTTTTTGCTTTGTCCCATAGTATTCTCTGGTTATACTAAATATTATATTTAAAATTTCCGGGCGCTTGTAAAAAGTTGCGCAGTAGACACCTAAGAATCTAATGCAGATAATTCAATTTTCAAGACATGAATACCGTTTTTCCGAATAAGTAACGTAAAATCAGTTAAAAACTACCTTAACCATCCACAAACGATGATTTTTTTCTGCTAAATTTTTTTAAACATATGATAATTCTCTGCAATGACAGAAGATACTACAATACTAACACCCAATCGGCCCGAGCCGGTAAAAACAGAAAATGAGCCTTTATCAGCTTTCAAAAATACGTCTGCCGACTTGGTTGCAAAAACATTGCTGGCGGGTGAGTTTGCCGTCATCGGGGATGAGTTTCCGACCGGGCTGAAAGTATTGTCTGAGTTGAAAAAGCGTGTCTTCAGCGATGACGATGACGACGATTTTCTTGCCTACCGTAATAAACAGAGCCTGTACCATCTGGCGTCCAACAGGTTGCTTGTACCGATCAAAAATAACAAAATTGCTCTGAAGAAGGCACCGTCAATCGGCTGGCTTGATGAGCTTTATCCTAATGTTCAGGATTTTCTTCTCCCGTTTCCGCAGGTTCAGGGGCTCAACAGCTCGTGGCAGTGGTATAAAAAAGGCATTCAGTACCCGGTTTTGGAAAACAAGCTTCACCCGTTCTACGGCACTTATTTCCCTACGCGCTTCGACCATCTCTACCTGTTTGATTACTGGCTTAAAAAATATTCCGGCGCAAAATCCACTGCTATCGATGTAGGAACAGGATGTGGAGTGCTCGCTTTTCAAATGATGAATCGGGGAGTTGAAAGAGTTTTTGCCACCGACATAAATCCCAACGCGATTATCTCTGTCAGGGATGATGCCAAAAGGCTGAATGTTGAAGAACGGCTGAAGGTGTGGCAGTCGGATCTGTTTCGGAACATCAAACAAAAAACCGACCTGATTCTCTTTAACCCGCCCTGGGTGCCTATGCAGAGTGCAGGCA
>CAZKIZ010000439.1:0-2719 GCA_964552935.1 uncultured Rhodohalobacter sp.
CTGGTACTTTTGAGCGTTCAAAAGTACCCAAAAACCGCCGGGCGAATGATTCCTGCAGGCGGGCTTTACGGTCCGTTTTGCGATGTAAAAACAATGGTCCATCTCATTTTGTCACTTTAAACAAAGATTTGGCCGGTATGTTTTTACAAACATCGCATGCACTCCCCGAAAAGCACCCACCGCCTTCAGAAATCAGATGCCGGAGAGTCTTGGACAGACGATTAATTTATGAGTCAAAATAAAATTATAGAAAAATGATAAATACTAAAGTTAGTGCCATTGCTAACAAGGGGAGACTTAGATGGGTGTTCACCAATTTTTTACATGTGTGGAGTAAACATTCCCCTTGCTTCCCCCTTTTGCCAAAGTCATTCCTTTGGGGGGATGCGTGATCTACTTTCCTTAACAAAGGCAGGAGATGCCACGCCAAGGCTTGGCATAACATCAATCTTTAAAAATAGAATGATCCAGCATATCATTCTGAAAAAAGACGGTGCGGTTGCAGAACTTGATTGCCAGGAATACGGAGAGAATCGTACCGGAAAAGATCGCCAGCATAATCATAATCTGGTACTGGATGGCGGTCATAGGTGAGGCCCCGCTTAAAATCTGACCGGTCATCATCCCCGGAAGTGAAACCAGTCCGATGGTAGCCATGGATGCCAGGGTAGGGTTGGCTGATTTCTTTAGCGCGCTCTGGAAAAAAGGGTAGAGCGCTTCGGCCCGGGTAGCGCCCGAGGCCAGGTAGAACTGGTAGCGTTCCTTGTTGTTTTTCAGGTTGTAGTAAAAATCGTTGATGCCTATTACGTTGCTTCGAAGGCAGTTACCGAGCACCATTCCAGTGATGGGAATAGCGTACTGGGCCTCCAGGAATTTGGGCAGCTGAATCACCAGCTCCAGGAAAAAGAGGTTGATCAGGATGATTCCAAGAAATGTGGCAAAGAAGATCGGCAGGATGAGGGACCATTTCGATTTGAGATCGCTCCGGTCTATGGTTGCAAAATCGGCCACCACTACCATCACCATTATCCACGCGGTGTTGAGCCAGGCGTTATCATACTCAAAAAGGTACTCCAGGTAATATCCCACAAAAAGGAGCTGGAGCGTCATCCGTATCGTAGCGATTACCATCTGACGGTTGAGTCCCGTTTTGTACCACCAGAAGATGGCGGCAGGAATGATGAGAATAATAAAACCGATGGCAAGCTGAAACCAGCTCAGTTGAATAATGTCCATGGGGTCAGGTATGGTTATCAAGATCAATGATCCGGTCGCAGCGCTCTACCCACCACGGGTCGTGTGAGGTTGACAGGATCGTGCGTTTAGGATCTGAAAGGAGATGATTTGCAGCTTTTTGCTTCGAAGCTTCATCAAGTGCGGAGGTGGGTTCATCCAGCAGCATCACAGGTTTTTTAAGCAGGATGCAGAGAGCAAGCCCCACGCGCTGCCGCTGACCGGTGGAGAGATCCGAAAACGTTTTTTGGAGCGTCTCCGGTTCAAGCCCGAGATCGGAGAAGATCTCTTTGATTTTTTCACTATCCGGCATAGAATTACCGCTCTGTTTAAATTGAAAAGGATACTGTACCACCTCCATCACCGTTCCTTCACCGATATTGAGATCCTGAGGAAGCCACGCTGATTTTGTGCGAAAATGTCTGAGGGCACTGCCGGTGAGCGGTTCGCCTTTATAAAGAAGTTCGCCTCTGTCGGGAAGCTCAAACCCCATAATCAATCGAAACAGGGTAGACTTGCCGCTGCCGGACTCCCCTTTAATAACTACTTTTTCACCCTCTTTTAGGTTAAAGTTGAAGCCTTTGAAGATCGGTTCGCCGGGATAGGAGAAGTGGATGTTTTTACCTTGAAGAATCATGAATCTGCGGGGTTCAAATTTCTTCAATAAGGTAGGGAAGCAGTTGTAGATCCCAAAAGAAAATTAGCCATTCGGACCCATTCTCCGGCCGTTACCCAATGACCAAACAATTAATCAGGGTCGTGGTGCTCGCGATACAGCTTTTCCAGCTCTGAACCTCGGATTCCCAGCATTTTCATATCCTGGTAGAATCTGGGGAGTTTCTCCTCTATAAACTCCTTTCGTTTCAGCTCGAGTACCAGGTCAAAAGCGCCGTCTGAAACGAAATATCCCACACCGCGCTCATTGTAGAGTATATCCTCATCCTGCAGGTAGTGGTAGGCCCGGATGGCGGTATTTGGATTTACCTCCATCATAACGGCAACTTTCCGTACTGAGAGAATCCGATCTCCTGCCGTCAGCTTCTTTTTAAGTATCTCATCGCAGATGTAATCCGCAATTTGTAAGTAAATCGGACGGTTTTCTGAGTAATCCATTATACAACCTGCTTGTTTTTGAGGCGAATCCAGGCGGTGGTAAGCATAAACAGAGAAATGAGGATGCTAACCGCATGGCCCACTCCTGTTGTAATTTGATCTGAAGAAAAACGCAATGAGAAGCCACCGCCGCTCACAAATAAGATTATACCAACAATTACAATAATTGAAATCACAACTATCACGATACTCAGTAAGGTTTTTAGAAAGTTGTTCTTCACAAAGTAGACGGCTCCCAATAGAAAGATGCTTTGGTAGTAGAGGTACGAGGCAACAGTTTCCGCAATTTTAAAATCGAGTGGATTGAACAACTGTATCGACAATTCAGTGGTTAATGCAAATGCTGTGATTAGCTGGATCATAAGCGTCAACA
>CAZKIZ010000440.1:0-2716 GCA_964552935.1 uncultured Rhodohalobacter sp.
TACCCGCTGAAATACTCTTCTAGAGTAGCTAATGAATCTTCCACGCCCTCAATATCTTTTATGATTTTTCCTTTCTCAAGAAGAACAACCCGTTCACAGATATCCGTTACGTGTTTCAGGTCGTGGCTGGAAATCAGGAACGTTGCATTGCGTGACTCTTTCACCTCCTGAACCTTCTTGCTGAACTTAATCTGTGAGCTTGGATCAAGGTTTTCATACGGCTCATCCAAAATAATGATATCGGGAAAAGCGAGCATTGCGGCAGCAATCCCCACTTTTTTAAGATTCCCTTTAGAGAGATCGCGAATGTATTTGTCTTTATTCAGGATTTCATCATTAAAAAGATCTTTAAAGGTATCCAGGTGCGCTTTCACATCTTCATGAGACAGATTATATACTCTCGCCAAAAACATAAAATATTCGTTGGGCGTAAGAAAATCGACCAGAAAATGCTCGTCCAGGTATGAGCCGGTATATTTTTTCCACTCATCTGTTTCGCGGACATCCCGGTTATTGATGAGCACCCGCCCTATCGACGGACGAATCATATCCAGTATGATCTGGAACAAGGTGGTTTTTCCGGCTCCGTTATTGCCAACCAGACCGAAACATTGCCCTTGCGGAATTTCCAGCCGGGGAATATCCAGCACCGTTTCTGTTTTATACTGTTTCTTCAGATGTTCTATCGTAATCATAGTGCGATAATTTTAATAATTTAGCCGGTCACTCACTTCGAAATGAACTGCCTATGGAATACTTCAAACGGTCTGCCCGGCTTGCGCTCATTGAAATCAGCCTGTTGCGAAACACAATGCCCAGCAAACCGATCAGGAAAAAGGCGATCATCGCCATATTAAACGTTCCCCAGATTGCAAACGGAATGTAGAGAATCATCGGACCAAGGATCACGGGAAGTCCCATCACCCACTGTGCTGCGCCAACTCCCTGGAAACTAAACGCAGATTTTTGGTTCAGATCAAGTTTTTGCGGCTCCCACATCGACAGGTAGATAATTAAAAAGGTGTTGATGCCGATATTGTATACAAACATGGCGGTGTTGGCAAACAGAACCTCCCATCCAAAGTAGACGTACGGCACTGAAAGCAGGTAGCATACCACGCTCACTCCCGCAAGCAGGTAGTATTTTGATGCGATATAATCTTCTGAATTGACAGGATTTGAAACAAACAGATCGAAAAAATTGGAGTTCCAGCTCATCAGAAACTGCCCGTACTGCATGATGAAGATTCCGGTAATAAAGACTCCCAGGAAAATGAGCAGCACTCCGGGCATCGTTTCACCTTCCATATAGTCCGGGTAGAAAAGCAGTCCGTAGGCCAGGAAAATGAGCGTCAGGTACAGCATACCGCGCGCTCGCTTGTGCCGGAAAATGAGCTTCAGCTCAAGGTTTATCAAGTCTCCTACGATCCCGAAATTATCCAGGAAACTGAAGTTTTTTGCCATACCGGTTTTTGACGATCTGTCCGTCAGAGTATCCAGGTAGCAGTTTCCGAGATGATAGCGGTAGGCAAGAATATAGCTCCCGGCAAACAAGAGGGTTACGATGAACAGCGGGACTGCCGATTGGGCTGAGTACTCAAACAGAGGTGCTAAAAGCAGCCCAAAGTTCATTAACCCAACGTATTCCAGAATGCCTGAAACGACCAGCAGAGACACGATTCCAAACAGAAGCCAGGCGTTTTCTTCCGTAACTCGACGCAGGTAGATCAGACCGTAATGAATCAGCCAGCTTACCATTATTAACGTGAAAAGCCAGGTCAGACCGCCTGCCGTCCCGTACGCGGATGTTACTGCACCGAGGGCAAACGGCGTAAATAGCACCGGCACGAGCAGTGTGAAGGGTGAAAAGAATGATTTGATCAGCAGGTAGTGAACAATTTTCTGCCGGTTAATGGGCAGGTGCAGGTACGATTCGAAATCGATCACCGGGAGTTTTTGCAAAAAGTAGCGGCTTACCATTTCCCACAACAGGTAGTAGACCAGGATCCTGTTCATAAAAGCCACAGCATCAGGCTGACCTAAGAAATCCGTAATCAGCATCTCCATACCGAAAGCCAGGCTGATAATGTAGGTGCCGATGAAAAAGCCCAGGAAGATCATGACCGCCATCACCAGGCAACCGCGATTCTTTGAACCTGATCTGATCGCTTTCAGATAGTGGTGTTTGAGAAGTGTAAGAAGCATTCAGATCGTGTTAATCGTAATTCGCAGTTCAAACCGGAACTCTTTACGGCACCATCCCTGTATGGTTTCAAAATCTCTTTGAAGTCAGCAAAAAATTTAAATGAATTCCCTAACTCACCTTGTCTTTTGAACTGCGCGCAGAGGCAGCTTTTGTGTCAGTTACCGGGACTCGAAACCGGTGCCCGGGGAGTCCTGCCCTTCTGACCTGCCTGCTGCCTGAGATGACTGCACGGTGCCTTAAGCAGTGTTTGGCAGAACCTCAGTGAGCGGTATGAAATTGTAAACCCTTGCTGAATCGTGATCGGAATCAGGATGATGTCATAGTCAGGTCCATTTTGCTGGTCAAAGCTTCTGTCTTCTGCCGTTTCCCGGGAAGGCTGCGAGAATCCGATTGACGAGGTCCGATCGCTCTGCTGGTCGAACGACTTGTCGATAGCTTCGCTACCAAACCTGTCGCCATTATCTCCAAGGTGAGAAGCGGTTTGTATTGGTATTGAGCCGCAGGCCTGGA
>CAZKIZ010000441.1:0-2706 GCA_964552935.1 uncultured Rhodohalobacter sp.
CGGTAATGCCATCTGGTGCACGGAATGAGGTATAGACGTTGTGGCAGTCATTATCACCATCAAAGACTTCAAATTCGCCTTCAGCATACCGGCCTGTAAACGACTCATTTGCGAAATAACCGTCTCCCTGGTACCCGATTGATGTGAACCATAGTGTTCCGTCAGACTGTGAAAAAATCCTTATGATATTGTGAAGGGGAAGCTCTTCAAACGGGATTATACTGAATTCACCATCTTTCAACTTTATCAGGCCACCATTTTGGGGAACATCCAGCGGGGCGGAATAAGAGCCAATCCAAAGGGCGTCATTTTGATCAGCATGAATTGCAAAAACGTCTTTCCGTGCGCTGCCGGGAGGGATAAATCCATCCTCTGCATCATACCGGGTTACATCCAGGCCATCAAATTGGATTAGGCTTTCGTTGTCGGTAAACCAAAGCCGGTCTCTGCTGCGGTCGTAGTATGCAAACCGCATCATGGAGATGCCAATATCGGCACCAAAATCCTCGATTTCGTTACCGCTGATTCGCACAGTTCCTCCGGAGGTATTGACCCATAAAAAGCCGTCGTTAGTGATAAATGCATTGTTTGCCGTATTGCTTGGTATGCCATCCTCAGTGGTATAAATGCGCAGTGTAGCGCCGGCCTCGGTAATTACCTGTCTCTGTGCGCTGGCCAGATCGGTAAACAGTACTATGACAAACAGGCCAGAGATCAGATAAGCAGAGACTCTGCTGTAAATATGACCGGATGGAACCGGGTTAAATTCAGACATCTTCTCATCCTGGTGGTTAGAATTGCTGTGGGAAGCGATCCTGAACTGCGTACAAAATGGTGGAAAGCTGAATTAATATAGAATACAGGTCAGATTATTCACAATGAGATTGTAAAATATTTTGAGGTGCATTGTTCATAATGTTTCGCCAGTATTATAGGCTTTTCATTCCGCCGAAGCTTGTGGCTACGTTTTTTGGACGTGGGTCACTAACTTGAATAGAATTTAATGGAGTAATCATCAACTCCCATTCCTTCCATAAACTGTAAAATTATGAATGCTGAAGCCAGGCAGAGCTTTCTGGGTTACTATTCCGGGATCACGGATCTTCCACAGGGATCCTGTTCAGATCCCTTTGAAAGGGGAGAGCTGGGAAAACGTAAGAATTCGAATTCATTACAGTTTTCGGCTATCTGCTATCATCCATCCTTTTGAGTTAGTTTCTATAGTACTCGAAAATGCTACATCACGTCAACGGTAATTAGTGCATCGCTTAATAATAAACTAACCAGCAGTATCAAAACCCTGCTAAATATGGTGTTATGGTGGTTATAGTTTTCATGGCACTCCTTGGATATTTGATGGTTTAAGTTTGTTTAATTTCGAGTAAGCTGGTTGCCGGACAAGCTCAAAAAGTTCGAGAACTTCCTGTCGGTTAATAAATCTTTCATTTCAGGGTGATTCTTGATTTCAGTGAGCGGATAGCCTGCGAGGATCGATTTCTGAATCCATTGAAGTGCACTCTTCCGATCCCCTGAATATTCATGCGCTGGTCCGGCGAGATACATAATTTTTGCGTTTTCGGGAGCCAGCTCAAGAGCTATACGGATGTTCAATCTTGACTCACGCTCATTCCCGATTCTCGTCTGGTAACCGGCCAGGCTGATAAGTATATCGGGATTATTTGGATTGACTTTATGCTGATCGAGTGCCAGCTCAATGGCCCGTTCATACAGGGGCGTGATTTATGTCTCATTCCGGGCGTATAGTAGTAGGCAACGGCAAGGTTGCCCCAAATCAGATAGTCTCCGTCGTTGATTTCCAGGGCCGCTTCGTACATCGCTGCAGATTTTTCAAACAGCCATTCTGTGTAATAGAGAGTGCCATGGTTAGACGCTACACTGTGGGTTTTCTCAAGCTCGATCGAACATTCGTACATCAGGTACGCCTGCCCCAGGTCTGCCATAGCCAAGGCAAACTGCGGATCCTTTCCAGTTGCAGTTTCAAAAGCATGAATGGCACTGTTGAACTTCTCGGATTGTTTCTGATATTGCTGTAAAATCCAAGCCCCTGCAAGTAAAGTTCAATAGCCACTGTGTTCGATGTATTTCCTTCATCTATGGATTTTAATTTTTCGGGATTCAGCTCCAGGTTAAGCATTGCCAGCAGGTTTTCAACTGATTGTTGTGTAGCTCAAGAACCTCTGTAGCATCAATATAGATCACTTTGGAGTTTAGCTGCCGCAGATTTCTGGAATCGATCAGCGTTATCGTCAGGCGAATGCGGTTGGAGATTGGCTGCAGACTACCTGCAATGGCGTAATTTACACCAAACATACTCTGGGCTCAACCAGTAATCAGAACGTTATTATTGCGAAGAGCACCAGATGGAACGACCCGGAGATCGTTTTTAAACCGTTCCAGCTGCGAGAGCTGGCTCGTGATGGTTTTCACAAGCCCGTCGGTAAAAACCTGGCGGGATACATGAATGGCTCAATCAAGAATTAATCGATTAATTGAACCGGGGAGGGGAGAGTTAAACCGGAGCAGCTGATTGTACTCTTTGAAAGTACAACCAGAACTGTCCGGTTTTAAATGGTTTGAATGAATTACGAGATTATTGGAACCAGATCGTTTACGCCATTTCCCTGATTTTTGGACCGGCGTTTATGATCTCTTTGCTGCTCTCACTTTCAAACTTTTTAAAGTTCT
>CAZKIZ010000442.1:0-2705 GCA_964552935.1 uncultured Rhodohalobacter sp.
ATTTCTCTTTAGTTCACTGATATGCTGAAGTCTTCGGTTTACCAGGTTTAACAGGTGATTCGTCATGGCATTTTCAGAGTCTGCAGAGTGAAGTTTCTCAAGTAGTTGTTTTGAATTATTGAAGTGATTAACTGCTCCATCAATATCATTATAACTTAAATTTTCGGAATGATATGACAGATCTCCCTGGTGAATATGTGCAATCGCGAGGGTTTGAACCGCCATCGCGTTTGTGCTGTCCTGGCGGGCAAGCCGCTGATAAATATCAAATGCGTGATCAAAGTTCAGTTTTGCACTATCAAGATTCCCGGCTAAATGATAACCCTTTGCGACTTTTTCATAGGCCACACCCATATCCCTGATCGCATTCACATTTAAAGGCTGGAGTTCAGCATACTGTTTTCTAAGCTCCATGGAGCGTGTATAGTGTCTGAAAGAGTCGTCATACTTTTCGATTTGTTCATAAATTGCCCCTTTCCTCTCCTCAATCAAACCACTATAGCGCAGAACGCGGATATTGGCTGGCTCTCTTTCATAATGCCGGCTAATCACCTCAGATGCCATGTGGTAGATAGTAAGTGCACTATCAGGAAGATTCTTATTTGTGAAATATTGATTTCCCATCATATCACCGTGCTTAAGCATCACAACGGCTTTGTTGAAATCGTATCCCTGATCCGGATATCTGTCATTGAGATTATCATAAAGTCCTTGTGCCTCGCCATACTTCTGTGACGCTTCCTCCAGCCGGCCGATTGAGACCAGTACATCTGCTTTAGATTCCAGAATGTCAATTTTCACCTGCAAGGCCTTACGGGTGTCCGGGTAATCTGCAGGAAGTTTATTCACGATCTGATAGGATTTATCGTAGATTTGAAGAGCTTCTGATGGCCTCCCCAGGTTTCTGCCTGTAGGGTTACCCGCCAGATCTCCTACTCTTCTGTACGAGGAAGAGAGCTCAAGAAGCGCCTCAGGTTCTTGAGCATCAATCTCCGAAAGCATATCCAGAAACCACTCCGTTTTATCAACGATAAGCTCGAGGGATGATGTGGATCCCGGCAATTCACTTATGCTGTCATAAACATCAAACATTAACGATCCGGTCAAACTTCTGAGGTCGGCAAGCCTGGATTCTGCGATTTTCTTCTGTTCATCCGCAGCCCTGGCGTTCTGCTGAGAGATCAGACCGGCTGCCAACGATACGATAACCACCATCACCGCTGAGGCAACTGCCACTCTGTGCCGCTTCACCATTTTGGAGAAATGGTAAAATCCGGATTCACCTCTTGCCAATACAGGACGGTCGTTTCTGTAATTCCTAATATCCTGTAAAAACTGATCTACACTCTGATATCTGCGGGATGGATCCTTTCTGAGCGCCATCAGAATAATATTGTCAAGATCTCCCTCAATTGTTTTTTTTAAGCCTGATAGATCAATTTTCCTTCCCTCTGTAAACTCGTTGTTAATAGAGTAAGAGGTAATCAGCGTGCTGGGCTTAGCGGGTTCAATTTCTGTGATAATCTTGCTGATCTCAAGCGGAGTCTTTTTTCTCACATTGTACGGCATCTGACCGGTCAGCAGCTTGCAGAGAATCAGCCCAAGTGAATAGATGTCGGTGGCCGTTGTAATCTGGCCGCTGTTCACCTGTTCCGGGCTGGCAAACTCCGGCGTCATCAGGTGGAGGCCGGTGTCTGTCTCGGTTATATCGAGCTCGGCGTCTTCAGCCACGATTTTTGCAATACCAAAATCGAGAAGTTTTACCACTCCATCATCTGTAACCATAATATTAGATGGCTTCAGATCACGGTGGATAATCAACCGCTGATGGGCGTACTGAACGGCTTCACACACCTGCTCAAAGAGGACCAGTATTTCGTCAGTCCGAAGATTTCTCTCTCTGCAATAGTGATCAATCTGAACGCCATCAACATACTCCATTATAAAATATGGGCGTCCGTCTTCAGTCATTCCCGCATCCAGAAGCCTGCTGATATTTGTATGATTGAGCTTCGCCAGTATATTTTGCTCAGCGTGCATCCTGCGAACCATATCTTTACCCGGCAGAAGCCCTTTCAAAAATTTAACGGCTACTTTTCGCTCGAACCGTCCATCATCTCTGCTGGCCAGATATACGGTGCTCATTCCTCCGCTGCCGAGCTGCTGCTGAATACGCCAGGGACCTACCGTTTCATTTTCCTGAATTGGAATTGAATCAATCACAGACCCGCTCAAAAAAGTGCCGGAGTGTTTATGGGAGTGAACCATCTGCCTGACCGCTCCGGCAATCTCAGGTTCCGACCTGTCAAGATTGTCCAAAAAAGAGCCCTGCTCTTCATCAGAAAGCTCAATCGTTTGGTGGAAAAGATTTTCCACCCTGCTCCATTTGTCAGGGCTGATTGGGTTCATAGCAACTTGGTTTCGGGTTGTCTGATCAACGCACCCAGTTCCAGAAAGTGATGACTCACATTAATAAAAACTTCGATTATGATCACTGAAAATTTTTATGTGATTTAATTTAGATATACACCTTATTCACAAGTAAATGCAATAAACGCAACCGTATCGGATCAGTGAGTTCAGTAAATTTTACATCAATCTATTTATCCCTCCCGTTTCTGCTGTAAGAGCAGATCTACTGCAAAATAGTACGCTTTGCTATTTTGAGGATTTATGCTACTACTCACTCTAATTCAGAGTTGGGA
>CAZKIZ010000443.1:0-2693 GCA_964552935.1 uncultured Rhodohalobacter sp.
AGGCTGGAATTGGAAATGATCCGCTACTCCCCGCAAGAGCTGATTGATATCGCTGAACACCAGTTTGCAAAAGCGGAGGAGGAAATGCTGCGCGCATCCCGGGAGCTTGGGTACGGGGATGACTGGCACGCTGCACTTGAACACGTGAAAGAGAAGTATGTAGAACCGGGCAAAAAACCGGAGCTCATCATGCGGCTGCATCAGGAATCGGTGGACTTCATTAAGGAACGTGATCTCATTACTGTACCGGAACTCGCAGATGAAGTCTGGAGAATGCGGATGATGACCCCGGAACGCCAGCTGATCAACCCGTTTTTCACCGGCGGGGAAGTAATCAGTATCTCCTACCCCACCCATACGATGGATCACGATGCAAAAATGATGAGCCTTCGCGGAAACAATCCGCACTTCAACCGCGCTACAGTTCAGCACGAGCTGATCCCCGGCCACCATCTTCAAGGGTTTTATAATCGCCGATACAGCACCTACAGATCCCCGTTCCGAACCTCTTTCTGGGGCGAAGGATGGGCACTTTACTGGGAGTTGCTGCTCTGGGATCTCGATTTTGCCGAAACCCCTGAAGACAGAATTGGAATGCTTTTCTGGAGAACGCACCGATATGCCCGAATAATTTTTTCGCTGAACTACCACCTGGGCAACTGGACCCCGCAACAGAGCATCGACTATTTGGTTGAGCGTGTAGGCCATGAGTATGCCAATGCTGAGGCAGAAGTCCGCCGCTCATTCACCGGCAACTACGGTCCCCTTTACCAGATTGCATATATGATTGGAGGAATGCAGTTTTATTCTCTCTATAAAGATCTGGTAGAAACCGGTGAGATGAGTGCTGTGGAATTTCACGATACTATTCTGAAAAACGGAAGTATTCCGGTTCGGATGGTAAAATCGATACTTACAAATGAGCTGCTTTTAAAAAATGAGGTTGATGATTGGAAATTTGCAGATTATATTTTTGAATAATTAAGTGTTTGGTTTACATTTATTAACTTTTGGTCCTACAATTATTTGGCTAAAATACATGCAATTAATTTTTGGGGTGTTTGGCACTAGAGTGATATGATTCTCACCGCTTTTTTTTAAAAGAAGAAAAGCGCTTTCGAAATACTTAATTCTATCACCAGTATCAGTAATTAACCTGAACAAAAAGAACAAATCGGGAAAATGATTATCAGTGGCCGTTCACTGCAGTCGCTGCTAATACTTAAAGAAGTTTTAAATAACTAACTAACTACCCACTAACCTGAACTCAGAAAACCTATGGATATACCAAAACAGTTAGAAGACATTAACCGCAAGAAAATATTTGCGGGTATCTGCCTCGCTCTTGTCCCAACTGGCTTTTCATTCGTACTTGTCAGTAATATTCTCTACCAGCTCAAAGCCGAGTTTATTCTCACAAATGCACAGGTGGGCTATATCGGAGGTGCTGCCCTCTGGGGAATGGCGGTTTCTCTGTTGACCATTGGGCCGTTCCTTGAGAAAATCGGACTTAAAAAAGCGACGGTCTGGGCTTTCGTTTGCCACCTTGCCGGAGTAACATTTTTTCTGCTTGGCTTTCCGTTTGCCGGTGAGCCAAATGCATTTTGGATTCTGTTCATGGGAGCCATTGGTTTTGGAGCCGGTAACGGACTGATCGAAGTAGCAGGTAATCCGCTTACCGCAGCTTTGTTTCCAAAAAACAAAACCACAAAGCTTAACCATTTTAACGCATTCTTCCCCGGTGCAATGGTGGTTGGTGGCCTCTTAGGGTGGCTGATGGTCCAGGCCGGAACGGTCGGGCCCATCAATATCGGACACTGGACATGGCAGATAGCCATTATCTATATTCCCATCGTGATCTACGGGATTATGGTGCTGCCTGAGAAGTTTCCGGAAACTGAAACTGCAGCTGCCGGAATACCGATTGGAGAAATGTTCAGATACACGTTTACGCATCCTCTGGTTTGGGGTTTGATATTCCTGAAGATGATTACACTTTCTCTGGAAATGGGGCCAAGCCGCTGGATTCCTGAAGTGCTTCAGGCCGCAGGGGTTCACGGTATGCTCGTGTTCGTTTGGATTAGTGGCTTGATGGTTGTCCTACGTTTTTTTGCCGGGCCTTTTGTAGAGAAATTCTCACCCACAGGAATGTTGCTGGGTGCTTCAATACTTACAGGTATCGGACTGTTGATGTTTGCATTTATCGAAACCGGGTTACTTCCGCTGATGCTTGCAGCAACCGTTTTTGCATGTGGTGTGGCATTTTTCTTCCCAACAATGGTTGGCCTTATGAGCGAGCGATTTCCCAAATCAGGTTCACTCGGTATTGTACTGCTGATCGGTATGGGATTCTTTGCTGCCGGCGGTTCAAACGCAATTATGGGCGGCATTGCCGACAGGTATCTGCCCGATGCGCTTGACGAACAACAAACGGTACAGGTGCTGGAGCAGGTTGAAGAGCGCTACCCTGACTATGTTGAACAGGCTGCCGACGCCACCGATGACCCCGCAATGCTCGCAGAACTTGGATACAGAGAAGTGGATGTTCGTAATGTTCTTGAACGCGCCCAGGAAGCACTGGCATTTTACCGGGCAAATGGAGAACTGGACGGGAATCTCACAGGAAATGCCCTGAGAGCACTTGTAGACTCAGATCTTGAACAGGAACAGGCTCTGATCGATGAAGCCTTTTC
>CAZKIZ010000444.1:0-2666 GCA_964552935.1 uncultured Rhodohalobacter sp.
ACAGGGCGCATAACACGCCCCGTAAAAGAACTCAAACATTTTGAGCGTGTGAAGCTCCGACCCGGTGAATCTGCGGACCTCGGGTTTGCGATCACCCCGGATATTGTATCCTATCCGGGCGAAGATGGAAAAGCAATTCTTGAGATGGGGACCTACAGTGTAATGACAGGCGATTTAGAGCGTGACTTTACAATCGAGAATAAAAAGTAAAACCCAATGCACGCCAGACAGTTTTACGTTATTCGTGTTGCCCTGATTGTTGCTTTGGGGGGATTTTTAATGGGCTTCGATGCCTCCGTGATATCCGGTGTTGTAGGATTTATCGGGCCGGAATTCAGATTATCGAGCCTGCAACAGGGATGGGCGGTTGGGTCACTTACGTTAACCGCCACCCTTGCTATGCTGCTTGCAGGCCCAATGAGCGACCGGTATGGGCGTCGAACTATTCTAAAAGTTGCGGCTGTGCTCTACGCTATATCCGCTATTAGTTCTGCATTAGCCCCCAACTTTACATTATTTGTTATAGCCAGAATGATTGGCGGATTGGGTGTGGGTGCTTCCCTTATTATTGCACCTATGTACATTGCCGAGATAGCGCCTCCAAAAATGAGAGGTAGGCTGGTCAGCTTTAACCAGCTGAATATTGTAGTCGGTATTTCCGCTGCTTTCTTCAGTAACTACCTGATTCT
The DNA here is from genome assembly GCA_964552935.1 of uncultured Rhodohalobacter sp. Taxonomy (GTDB): domain Bacteria; phylum Bacteroidota; class Rhodothermia; order Balneolales; family Balneolaceae; genus SW132. Next base: position 690 of record CAZKIZ010000444.1, read on the forward strand.
GCAATATGCACAATCGGATGCAGCACTGGCTCAAACTCTCATGTTTAGCGAGAATGAGTGGCGATGGATGCTCGGAATTGAATTGCTGCCGGCATTGCTCTATTTCTTCTGCCTCTATTTTGTACCCCGCAGCCCCAGGTGGCAGATCATGGCCGGTGCAGTTGACGATGCAAAAGCAACTCTGACCCGGGTTGTAGGTGAACATGATGCTCAAAAACAACTCACTGATGTTATTCAAAGTCTTGAAGCGGATAAAGAGAAAGAGAAAGCAAGGCTGAGAGATATCTTTCATCCATATCTCCGTTTTGTGCTGATTATTGGTGTCACGCTAGCCGTATTACAACAAATAACCGGTATTAACGCAGTATTTTTCTATGCACCAATCATCTTTGAACAGTCGGGAATTGGTACGGATGCCTCATTTATGCAGGCTATATTTGTCGGACTTGTAAACCTTGTCTTCACCGTTTTGGCTATTCTTTTAATCGATAAATTAGGCCGCAGACCGTTGCTGATATTCGGCATGACCGGTATTGCCGCTATGATGTTTCTGTTGGCATGGGGTTTCCAATCAGCTACTTACGAACTGAATTCTGAGCAGGTTGCCACAATTGAAGCGCCGGTAGACAAAGAACTGCTCACTGCTATGTATGACATTTCTTACCCTAATGACGTGGCATTTAAACGTGCACTGGCGGAAACGCTCGGTACTGAAGCCGCTATGGAATTTGAAACTGAAGTACTGACAGCAGCGATTGATATAAATCCGACCCTGATTCTGTTTGGTATTCTTGGCTTTGTTGCCTCTTTTGCGATCTCTATCGGCCCGGTGATGTGGGTTATGTTCTCAGAGCTGTTCCCTCTTAGGGTCAGGGGTCTTGCAATATCTTTTGCCGGTTTCATAAACTCGGGTGTCAGCTTCCTGGTTCAACTTGTGTTTCCGTGGGAACTGGCTACGTTGGGGAGCAGTATGACATTTTTAATTTACGGACTCTTTGCCGCAACCGGCCTGATATTTGTCATTAAGGTTGTGCCCGAAACGAAAAATAAAACTCTTGAGGAGCTGGAAGATCAGCTGGTGGGAAAAGACCCATAATCTATAATTTTGCAATAATATCCGCTGATTTGCAGGTATAAAATTTTCCAGCTTCTTCCATTGAACTGCCTTTGTGAAGAACTCACGAGGTATCAACTTAGTACCTTTAACTTTTTGGCCGACTTAGAGCTTACTCTGAAGTTTCCCCTTCTCCCCATGGAGATTCCTACCGGGGAAGGGTCAACGCGGGATGATCTATTCTGAATAAGCTCCGAGGAATAGGTGACTCTAATCTTAGAAAGTCATCCCACGGCTCTCTACCCTGCATTATTCACCAAGAAATTTGTTTGTGGATAACCTCGACAGCTGTCGGGGTCGGAATTAGTGCGGAAACGACTGCCAGCCGGCGGCCTATTGAGTAAACCATTTTTTGAGATAACGCAGTCCACAGGCAAAAAAAAAGCCACACATAAATGTGTGGCTTTTGAACCCTTTTTTAATTTTTACTGACTCAGCGTAGTGCAATCATTAAGAACAGTAGATCCGGATTTTAAAACCAGCGTCTTTTACACAACACCCGATAGATGGAATTTTAATTGCTGGAGTCATCATTTGATTCATCCAGTTCGATTTCACCAACACTGTTGGTTTCCCCTACAGTAACACCTACCTCATCGAGAGCTGCAGACTCAAAGCCCTCTTCTCTCGGCTCAACAGACACCGTGTAGCTGCCTGACTCAAGTCCGACAAGCGTAAACTCTCCGTTTGATTCATCAGCAAACGTTGTTGAAAGGGTGTCAGAACCCTGGATGGCAAAAACGGCAGCTCGTGCTTCAAAGGGAAGAACACTTCCTGAAATGTTTCCTGTGATCGCCTCATTGGTGGCACGGATTACCGGCTTCAGGTTATAGAGTCCCGTTGCTCCGCGGGGAACGACTGAA
>CAZKIZ010000445.1:0-2658 GCA_964552935.1 uncultured Rhodohalobacter sp.
AGAAGATGAGGAGGAACTGGCGAAGGAGGCAGCCGAAGCTGAGGAAGTTCCGGCGAGCATCAATGACGCCTCGCTCAGGGAGATCCTGAAGGGAATCCGTCCGCTCTGGGGCTTTCTGATGTATGGGATTTACGCCATTATAAAACGCCTCAGCGGATTTGAATTCCCGGGCTGGTATTTCGAAATGTTTGCCCTGATTGTCTCCATCTACCTGATTGCCGAGGCGCTCTTAAAAACGGAGGAGGGAAAATCGAAAGAGGAGGCGGGGCGTATCGGCTTCCAGAAAGTACTGGCTGCCCACTCGTTTTCGTGGATTGGGGTTCAGAGTATGTTTATCTACTTTTTCGCGTTTGTGGATTTCCAGATGCCGGGCCTGTCCAATGAGGAGGTTGGGACGGTTGTGAACTGGAGCTTCTTTTCTCTCAATTTGATTGCGGCTATCATACCGGTCCTTGCTCTTGAACCGCTGGCGAACAAGTTTGGACGGGTGAAGACCCACGGGACAGCTGTTGGAATTATGGCATTTGGCTATCTAACTATTCTTTTTATGGGCGATTCGCCCTATGTGCTCTACGTGCTAATGATGATTGTGGGGATCGGATGGGCCTCCATTATCAGCCTGCCGTTTGCAATTATGTCTCAGAAAATTGCCCAGAATAAGATGGGCCTCTACATGGGTTTATTCAACCTTTCGGTCGTTCTGCCTCAGCTCGTATCCAGCTTTGCGGTAGGTGATATTGTTGGTGCAGCTGAAAATAAAACCATCCTGATACTGATTTGTGCGCTGACTACCGGCTTCTCAGCCGCCGCATGGTTTCTCGTCAAAGAGCCTAAAGATGAACAGACGGAAAACCCGGTTCTGCTTGATGAGGAGATTGATGATAAAGTTGGTGAGTGAGAGTGTACGTAGCGCGTGGCTCCCGCCTCGCGTATGTTGAATTACTGCCTTTGAGCCTGATTTGGAGAGGGGGGGTAGTAGGGGAGAGAGTGAGTAAGTAGTGATGTGTTCTAAAGATGAGCCTCTTTTGGTTATGTCTCATCCACTGATCACCGGATTATGCCAAAGGGACTCCCAGGGAGAAATCCGGTGTTATAACATATAGCCGTGCCTGACGGCACTGGATTAGGACTGTATGCATGTTCCATAGTTTGTTTGTTCATGTCCAGTCGATTTAATTAGTAGGCCCCACATGCGGCGCAGAGATGAGCGATGGTGTGGCTGTGAATATTGAGCGCCGCGTTCTGAAAAAAGCCCTCTTGTCATTTCGAGCGGAATTCTACGGAGCGGAAGCGAAGTTGAAGGGAGTCGAGAAACCTCCCTGTTATCGGAAGGAATGTATTTTAGGCTTTGTTTAAATTAGTATCGAGTGCAGGGAGATATCTCCGCGCGTTCGCTTTGCTCACTTGGTCGATATGACAGGGATCGCTGTGGTAAAGATATGCGGCTTATAAATGTTCAAACTATGCAGGAGTCTGTGTCACGCCGCTGCAGGGTTCCTTGCCCTCGCATTTAGGGAAGAGCCCTCAAAACCCGCCAGGCTGCAAAAGCAGCATGCAGCCGGGTGGGGATGGGAATTCATGTTACGTAGTAGCACCGCCGCAGCTGCTGCCCATGCCGGCAGTGCAGCCGTAGCAGTGCTGGTTTACGATGATCTCACGACTGTTGAGTTTCTCTTCGTCCCAATCGCGGATGTGATCCGGCGCACCGTGGTTGGTTTTCATCTCCAGCATCTGGTTAAAGTCGCAGTCGTAGAGCGAACCGTCCCAGCCGATGGAGATCGTATTCCTGCACATTACGCCCTGCGCGGCACCCGGGTTAAAGGCGGTAATCAGTTTTTCCATATACTCCTCCAGGTTGCCACTCTGAACCAGGAAATTCAGGTATCGGCTGATCGGCAGATTGGTGATGGTGTAGAGATCATTGAAAACGATTCCGTGTTCCTCGCCGAGTCTCTTTTTATAATCCTTTTCAAGGGAGCCCTGTTCTGGAGGCAGAAATGCGCCCACTGGATTATAGACAAGATTCAGTCGCAGGTTCTCCTCACGGCCATACCCGATCTCATTCAAGAGTTTCAGAACTTTCATCGACTTGTCGTACGTGCCTTCACCACGTTGGGCATCGGTTCTTCGTTTGCTGTAGAAAGGCAGTGAGCAGGTGATCTCCACGCCGCGATCAGCCATAAACTGCGGCAGGTCTTCAAATTTACGGGTATCGAGGATCGTCAGGTTAGAGCGTACGATGATATGTTTACCCAGTTTCGAAACCTCATCCACAAACCAGCGAAAGTGCGGGTTCATCTCCGGAGCGCCGCCGGTCAGGTCTACAGTTTCGATGTCGGATCCTTTCAGAGCATCCAGACAGCACTGGAGCGTCTCTTTGGTCATGATCTCGGTTCTGTCCGGACCCGCATCCACATGGCAGTGCTTACAGGTCATGTTGCACATGTAGCCTACATTAATTTGAAAAATTTCAATGCCGGTCGGTTTCAACGGGAAGAGATCGATCTCTTTAAGTTTTTTCTCAAATTTGTCAAATCCCTTCACCTTCTCGTTATGATTGTTGATCACATCGATCTGTCGTTCCGGGTGGGATAATGCGTGCTGCTGTGCGATGAGTGACTTCATTTTGTAACTGAGAGTGAATAGTGAAAAGTGAAA
>CAZKIZ010000446.1:0-2641 GCA_964552935.1 uncultured Rhodohalobacter sp.
TTTTCTGAGTTCAAGTAATAAGTGCAACACGAAAAAAGTATCCTGAGGGGTGCTCACCTCAGCAATAATCAGGGATAAAATCTCATTACAAACTATCCCTTTCCCTCGATTGCGCTCAAACCTTCAAGATTCACGCTACCCCACCACAAACCGCGCGCAGCTGTACCGTTGCGAGCCCACTTCCACAAACCTTTGCGCCTTCGCGCCGTCGCGAGAGTCCTAAACCCAGCGCCTTCGCGCCCCTGCGGTTCAAAAAACGTTGCGCCCGAGGTTCAATTACAAGCTCTTTTGTTCAATATTTCGTAAACTATTCATCACTCGGATCGGAATATCGAATTATCTGAACAGCAGATACAGCATGAGCTACGGTAACAAAAGTCTCAATCTCAAAACGATCTCATCAGCATGGATCATCCTGTTGATTCTATCGGGATGTGTTTCAACAAAACAAGCAATTAAAGATACCCGGACCACATCGGTCTATATGCATTTGTCGTTTTCTCAGGATATGGACCGGGTTTCGCAGGGCTACCGGGATGCGCTTCAGAACATGAACTTTGATATCACTCACGAGGAGGATGGTCTGATTGAGGCCGCTGAGACCCGGGGCGAGACGGGCGCCCGTGTTGAAGTTACCTTCTCTGAATCTGATACGCTTAAGACGGACGTGTTTGTTACATCTGAGTATTACAGCGCAACCGGCAATTTTGCCCATTATCCCTACCAGCTGAGCGGAAGGGCGGCTACATTCATCGATCCGGAATATTTAAACTTTCCCTATATCCACCCACAGCTCATTTATCCAAAGCACAAAAAGAAGTGTTCGGCTGCACCGTTTGAAATGAACAACCGGGTAGAGCTTCCAGTTATGAAGGAGAGCAGAGAATCCTTTCAGCAGAGGCTGACGTACTCTACAAAGGCGATTGAAGCCGGAACGGAGGGGTACGTCTATGTTGAAACGGTTATTGATGAAAACGGAGAAGTCACCTGTGCGATGATCGGGGCCGGTCTGCCAAATGGACTCAATGAAAACGCCCTGGCGGCAGTATTAAGGACAGAATTTGAACCGGGACGATACCAGGGAGAGCCCATGACAATGAAGTTGACACTTCCGGTTATATTTCGATTCCGTGAGTGAATTAATTTCTGGTGAGATGTTAGTTATTGGTTATCAGTTATCAGTTTTTGGTTATTAGTTGTTAGTTATTAGGTGAGATCCTACAAATCAAATTCATCCATTTTATGAAAATTATAAATCAACTATTCCTATTTGCTTTACTAGCTCTCGTTCTTGCTTCATGTGAAGATTATTCGGGGCAACAAGAGTCACAAACAATTGGAATTGATACACTGCAAGTAAGTGATCTTACAACAATTGTCTCTACAGAATCCGCATTACTTGGAGAACCCAGAGAAATAGTCTCAATAGATGACAATCATTTTGCAGTCTATGATCACGCTTTTAAAAAAATAATCATATTCAATAGCGTAGGTGATAAACTGGATGATTTCGGAAAAGTTGGAGAGGGTCCCGGAGAATGGGATTCGATGTCAGGTGCATCCGACTTAAATTTTGTATCAGAACGTTTTTTCACAAGTAACCGAGGACGTTTTTTATTCGATTTGTATGACAGGTCGGGTAATCACATTAGATCTATGTCATTTCCTCAATATTTGAATTATAGCCACAAAACACTTCTTCCGGATAACAAATTGCTTGTAGTAACCAATGGCCGTGAAAATGCATTGGCTACATTAATGGATTTAAATGAAGAGGGTAAGGTTATTCAAAGAATCGGCTTACCAGAATCAGAATATTCAGAAAGACGAAATTTTGAGCAGGAAAGGATTACCTATTCAAATGGTTAAATCCCTGAAAGTGACCTTAATGAAGCTCTGGTAGCAAAAGGTAAAGATGGGTATTTTTTGTTTATGAACACTATAGGAGAGCTAAGGCATTATTCAGATGAGGGAGAGCTGATAATGCAGATAAATATTCCTGAATATATCAAAAGAAGTCGCTTTGATTACGTTATTAACACAAATAAAGAATTACATGAAAATCTTGTATTGCCTTTAAGATATGCATATGAAATGAAGATACATGATAATTTAATTTACTTATTTATGCCAAAACCTGATCCCGATGCATCAGAGCTGGATGTCAGAATGCTTGTCTATGACTCTGATGGCGAGCTCCTAAAACATTATGTATTTGTAGATCCGGAGGATGAATTTTTTCTGTATGACTTTACGATCGGTAATGACAACAATATTTATTTTATCGATGTCATGAATTCAAAAATTTTGAACTTTTTACCAGACGTTGAGTAAAAATTTCTTTAAGGCATAATTGGTAATCCAACCGGACTCATTTGCGCTTATTTATTTACATTTTAGGACTTATTCGCCCCGCTTATTTGCAAAACCGATATTACTTATTAGTTGAACACAGCCATTAAAAATAGGCGTTCTACCTCATCGATCATACCTGGTTAAAGTCACGGTACTTTTAAACAACCTCCGTACTTAAACTCTGGCAAGACCACCAACCGTTGCACCGTCGCGCCTTTGCGAGAAGCTCCAACTCCGTACCGTTGCGCCGTCGCGCCGTCGCGAGAACCCCCAATCTATACCGTTG
>CAZKIZ010000447.1:0-2635 GCA_964552935.1 uncultured Rhodohalobacter sp.
CTCTTTTTGGACAGCCAAACTGTATCAAACACAACTATTTTTGTTAGAGTTAGCGCTTACGTCCCCGGCACTTTCTTAATAAAGAAGGGGAGCCACTTTTTTGAAATTTCAGAATCGAATTCAGTTTTTGGGATATCCTGGAAAGAAATGGATTAGATTTTCTCACCATCTTTTTGAAATAAATTCTGAGAATGGGATAAATCTGATTTATATTTCTTCCCTGAGATTTAGCAAAAAACTCCATCAGCAACTCCTCTTTTTATGTACCTGATTTTCGATACAGAAACCACCGGTCTTCCTCAAAACTATTCAGCACCGCTGACCGATTTCGACAACTGGCCGCGCTGTGTGCAGCTCGCCTGGCAGCTCCACGATCACACCGGAAAAAAGGTGTCGGAGGGCGACTATATTGTTCAGCCTGATGGATTTACAATTCCCTTTAATTCGGAAAAAGTGCACGGCATATCCACCGAGCGGGCACGTGAAGAGGGGGTTCCGTTAAGCGAAGTGATGGATGCGTTCCAGCGTGATATTGAGCGAACCACGTTTGTTATAGGCCATAACCTGGAGTTCGATCTCAATATCATGGGATCGGAATACCTGCGGATGGAGCGGGAGAATCCTCTTGACAAAAAAGTTCCAATCGATACCAAGGATGAGTCTACCGAATTTTGCGCCATTCCGGGCGGACGTGGTCGCTATAAATGGCCCACTCTTGCTGAACTGCACGATAAACTTTTTGATATAGGGTTCGAAGAGGCTCACAACGCAGCAGCCGATGTGGACGCAACGGCCCGCGCTTTCCTGGAACTGGTCCGGCTGGGCGTCATCAAGCCGCAGCTGCCAACCGACCTGGAGCTGGATACGAAATCTCCCCGGGAGTGGATCAACCCGGACCAATATATGCCGAAGGTGGAGGAGCTGAGGCGAAAGGGAGTAACAGGTGAGGAAGAGGATGACGAGTCGGTGATTGACCTGCCTGCCGAAGCTGCGGATGCGGCCCAGATCAAAGGCTCATTCTCACATCTGCACGTTCACTCTAAATTTTCCGTGCTGGAAGCGGCCGCCGGAATTGACGACCTGATCGAAAAAGCGAAGAAAGACGGGATGCCCGCCGTGGCGCTGACCGATCTCGGGAATATGTACGGCATCTTCAGTTTTGTGCAGAAGGCGCATGCCGCCGGAATCAAGCCGGTGATTGGGTGTGAGTGCTATTTTGTGGAAGATCGCCATCAAAAGAAATTTACCCGCGATAACAAAGATAAACGGTACCAGCAGGTGTTTCTGGCAAAAAACCGGAAGGGATACCAGCACCTTGCTGAGCTCTCGTCTCTTGGATTTATTGAAGGGTACTATTACAAATTCCCGCGGGTTGATCGCGAACTGGTAAAGAAATATCGCGAAGGGCTCATCGCCACTACGGGCGGACTGCAGGGTGAGATCCCCGACCTGATTTTGAATAAGGGCGAAGAACACGCCGAAGAGGCGCTTCAGTGGTGGATCGACCTGTTTGGTGATGATCTCTATATTGAGCTGATGCGCCACGGCCTGGAAGAAGAGGAGCGGGTAAACAAAGTGCTGCTCAAATTTGCGGAAAAGTACAATGTGAAGGTGATTGCGACCAACAACCTGTTCTATATGGAGCAGGAGGATGCCAAGGCGCACGATGCGCTGCTCTGTATCGACAATGGGGAGCTGATGAGCACGCCGATCGGGCGGGGGCGGGGCTACCGGTTTGGATTTCCGAACGACCAGTTTTATTTCAAGACACAGGAAGAGATGAAGGCGCTCTTCGCGGACGTGCCTCAGGCGATCACCAACACACAGGAGATTGTGGACAAGGTGGAGCCGATTGAACTGAAGCGGGACGTTATTCTGCCGAATTTTACGCTGCCCGAGCCCTTTGAAACAGAAGATGACTACCTCCGGCATCTGACGCTTGAGGGCGCAAAAGGCCACTACGGTGAACTTACGGATGAGGTGACCGATCGAATCGATCATGAGCTGAACATCATCAAAACGATGGGGTTTGCCGGCTACTTCTTGATTGTGCAGGATTTTATCGCCAAAGCGCGCGAGATGGAAGTGTACGTTGGGCCGGGCCGGGGTTCTGCAGCGGGATCGGTGGTGGCGTACTGTACGGGCATCACCAATATTGACCCGCTGAAGTACGATCTGCTCTTTGAACGATTCCTGAACCCGGAGCGGGTGTCGATGCCGGATATCGATATCGATTTTGATGATGACGGCCGCCAGCGCGTCATTGACTACGTAGTGGATAAGTACGGAAAATCGCAGGTGGCGCATATTATTACATTCGGCTCGATGGCCGCACGCTCATCGGTTCGGGATGTGGCCCGGGTGCTGGATCTCCCGCTGCCGGATGCCGACCGCATCGCCAAACTGATTCCGGATACGATCGGGATCTCGCTGGAGGATGCGATTAAAGAGGTTCGGGAACTGAAGGAGATTAAACAGAAAGATGATCTGGAAGGTCAGACCCTGAAGATGGCGGAGACGCTGGAAGGATCGGTCCGAAATACGGGTATCCACGCGGCGGGTGTGATCATCGCCCCGGATAAACTGACGAAATATATCCCGATCGCAACGGCAAAGGATGCGGATCTTTATGTAA
>CAZKIZ010000448.1:0-2628 GCA_964552935.1 uncultured Rhodohalobacter sp.
GAGATCTTAAAACAAAGAACAGTTGCATTCAAGGAAGAATGAATGTGACGTGGATCGATGCAATGACCCGACGCTGTCAGAAACCGGAAAAGCGCCGGAATGCTGACAGGTCTCAATTTTCCCTTCTGACTTTTCTCTCCAGATTCCATAGTTTCGGGCATGCCAATTCTATATGCTGACATTGCGTTTCCTACTGCTGTTCGACAACTGTTTACCTACGAGACCCGTGATGAATCCATCAAGCCGGGAATGCGGGTGTGGGTGCCTCTGAGGAAGGAATTCGCCATTGGGATGGTGGTTCAGGTTCACGAGAACAAACCCGATTTTAATACACGGCCGGTAGAGCGCGTGCTGGACAGTGAGCCAGTGATGGACAAAACGATGCTGCAGCTTACCGAGTGGATTCATCGGTTCTATTACTGCTCCTGGGGCGAGGCGATCCAGGCGGCGCTTCCCGTCGGCCTGAATTTTTCCTCGGAAAAAGTGTTGCAGGTGAAGAAGGGGTATAAAGGAGATCCCGATAAAGATGATCTGGAAATGCTGGCCGATATTGAAGAGAACAGCTACACGCAGAAAGAGGCCGAAAAGCGCTGGCGTGAAGGTGAGGGAAGAAAACGTCTCAAAAATCTGATGAAGAAGGGGTGGATCACCGTTTGGGAGCAGCCGCGACAGCGAGTGGACTACAAAAAAGTCAAACACTGGGCCATTCCGGAATCGGTGGATCCCGAAGAGATCAAAAGCGAACTGACCGACTCTGATCGCGGCAACAAGTGGGTGCAGGCGTTTCTTGAACTGACCGAAATGGATCTTCCGCTGCCGCACCGCGAGCTGCTCGATCATAACCTGTTTACGCCCTACACATTAAAACGGATTGAAAAAGAGGGGTGGATTGAGTCGGTGGATCTGCCGGTGAAAGGTCCGGAGGAGTATAAAGGCGTGCATCAGCCTGAGCTGATCAAAACGTTGTCTGATCAGCAGCAGGACGCATACGAGCAAATACATACGATGCTTGAGAAGCGGGAATTTAAAAGCTTTCTGCTGTTTGGTGTGACCGGATCGGGGAAGACGGAGGTCTATATTCACGCGCTCAAATATGCGCTGGAGCAGGGCAGGGGCGGATTGGTGCTGGTTCCCGAAATTGCACTTACCCCACAAACCGTGCAGCGATTTTTCCAGATCTTCGGGGATCAGATTGCCGTGCTGCACAGCCGGATGAGCGAGCGGGAGAGGTTTGAAGCGTGGAAAAGTCTGCGGTCAGGCGAGAAGAGAATCGCGATCGGGCCGCGCTCGGCGGTCTTCGCACCGGTGCAGGATGTGGGCCTGATCGTAGTGGATGAGGAGCACGATACCTCCTATAAACAGTACGATCCCGCTCCGCGTTACAACGCCCGTGATGTTGCCGTGATGCGTGCCCATATGGAGGGCGCGGTTGCGGTACTCGGTTCGGCCACGCCGGGAATGGTATCGGTGAAGGCCGTGAAAGAAGAAAAGCACGATCTGCTTCACCTGCCGCTTCGCCCCACCGGCAGCATGCCAGAAGTTCGTATTCTGAATATGATCGAGTATAAATCTGCCATGCGCGGTCCGCTGACGGTGGAACTCCATCAGGAAATTGAAAAGAGTCTTGAGCGAAAGGAGCAGGCAATCCTGCTCTTTAACCGGCGCGGATATGCTTCCTACATGCAGTGCGAAGACTGCGGCCATATTCCACAGAGCCCGGAAAGTTCTACAAGTCTCACCTATCATAAAAAGAAGAATATTCTGCTCTGTCACTACAGCGGCTACTCGCGGCGGGCGGACACGCAATGTGAGTTATGCGGATCAAAAAACCTGAAAACCAAAGGGAGCGGCACTCAACAGGTAGAGGAGGAGATTGCCGAGCTCTTTCCCGATGCGCGACTGCTGAGGATGGACCGCGATACCACATCCGGAAAACATGGACATCAAAAAATTTACCAGACCTTTCTGAAAGGCGAAGCGGATATTCTGATCGGAACGCAGATTGTGGCCAAAGGGCTCGACTTTCCCAACGTGACTATTGTGGGGGTGATCAACGCCGATACGGAGCTGGCGTTTCCATCCTTCCGGTCGGGCGAGAGAATGTACCAGCTTCTGAGCCAGGTAGCGGGTCGGGCCGGCCGCGCCGAAAAACCGGGTGTGGTATACGTGCAGACCTGGAAACCGGATCATCCCGCTATACGATGTGCAAAAACCCACGATTTTAAGGCGTTCTCACGCCAGGAGCTGGCCGACCGCCAAATGCTGATGTTTCCTCCTTTTTCTCGCATGGTGGTGTTTCAGTTTAAGAGTCCTTCATGGAGCAGTGTTCAATTGATTGCCGAAAAATTTTGCGACGCTATCCGCCTGGTGATTGGTGATGAGCCGGTATCGGGTCCGTCACCATCGGTTATCGAGTGGATGAACGGCCAGTACCGCTGGGAGGCCAATATCAAGCTGAGCCGTACATTCAACGCCCACAACATCGAGCATATTCTGAATAACATATTTCAAAAGTACGACGCCATGAAGCCCAAGGGAGCCAGTAAGGTCCGGATCAATGTGGATGTGGATGCGGTGGAGTAAAGACAGTGCTGAGCGTGTGATGATGGAACCGCAGGGTCGCTGAGT
>CAZKIZ010000449.1:0-2610 GCA_964552935.1 uncultured Rhodohalobacter sp.
GGCAGCTGAAAGTCCGGCAACTCCGGCACCTACAATAATACAGTCAAATTTTTCGTCCATGATAGGTAGTTGAGAGTCTTGGGTGATTAGTGTTAAGTTGATGAAATTTCAACACTCAGCACTAATCACTTAACCCTAATTCTTTAATTTTTTAATTTCTTCGATGAATGGCGGAAGCACTTTGTAGAGATCGCCTACGATACCGTAATCAGCAATATCAAAGATAGGTGCGTCTGGGTCTTTGTTGATCGCCACGATTACTTTTGAGTTTGCCATACCGGCCACGTGCTGAATTGCACCGGAAATACCGATCGCAATATAGAGCTGGGGGGCCACAACTTTGCCCGTTTGGCCGATCTGGAGGCTTGGATCGTAATCGCCCGCCTCGGTAAGAGCGCGTGACGCTCCAATACCGGCATTCAGTACTGATGCCAGTTCAGAAATCATGTTACGTGCCTCTTCATCTTTTACCCCGCGGCCGGCAGCCACAACGGCTTCAGCCTCAGAGAGATCAATTTTATCTCCAGACGCCCCAAGAATCTCTTTCAGAGTAATTTGAAGCTCATCATCGCTAAATGAGAAATCGAGCGACTCCACTTCCGGTTCAGATGGATTTTCAATCACATCGTATGAACCTGATCGCACCGTCAACAGTACCGGCGAGCCTTCAGCCTCGACCGATGCGATGATCTTGGCGGCCATAACGGGACGTTTTCCTTTTACGCCGTTTTCGGTCAGCTCAAACTCCGACATGTCGGCAAGAGATGCTGTTTTTTGGTTGGCAGCCAGGGCTCCCAGTATATCTTTGGATCCTTCCGTAGATGCAAATGCAACAACCGATGGATCTGATTTTTCGATTGCCAGAGAAAGAGCCCTGATCAGCGGAGTATTCAGATGATTTTTAAAGATTGGATCTTCAATCAGGTAAATTTTATCAGGTCCGTATGATTTGAGCTGATCTACATAGTCTGAAGCTTTGGAATCAATTACTAGTGCAGCGGATGATTGCCCGCTGTTGTCCGCCAGTTGATTGCAGCGGGACAAGACTTCAAGAGATGATCGTTTTATTTTTCCGTCGTTTACACTGATATACGTTAATAGTGTACTCATAGGGCGTTTATTCTTAATAAAATTTTTAAAATGGATTTAGATAAGACTCTCTTCGGTATCGAGAAGCCGGGCTACTTTTTGAGCTACTTCATCTGGTTCCCCCTCAAACTTCTGACCGGGTTCCCGGCCGGGCTTCTCTTCAAAGCCAATGGTTTTTGTTTTTGGGGAGAGGTCTGTAAGACCAAGATCTTCAGCCTGGATTGTTTCAACCGGTTTTCTTTTAGACTGCATGATTCCTTTCAGGCTCGGTATCCGCGGGTCGTTCATATCGTTAGAACAGGTAACCAGTCCGGGTGATGGCAGCGCGATGATTTCCTGGCCGGCATCTCCCTGCCGTTTTACCTGCAGCGAGCCATTCTCATAGGAAAGGGCAACGGCGTTGGTAACATACGGAAGGTCCAGAAGCTGCGCCAGCATACTGCCGGTAAGGCCGGAGTCGGTGTCCTGCGACTGTTTGCCGCATGAGATATAATCGTACTCCCTGTCCTTGAAAAAGGCCGCAAGCATCTGCGCATAGGTAAATGAGTCGTTGTTCGAGTCGCCGGATGTTACAATATGAGTTCCTTTATCCGCACCCATGGCCAACGCTTTACGAATCGTCTCTTTTGCTTTTTCAGGGCCTGCAAGCACAACCTCAACTTCAGCATCGTGTGCTTCCTTCAGCACCAGTGCCTCCTCCACAGCAGATGCATCGTAGGCGTTAAGAATGCTTCTGTCAGCATCCTGGATCAGTTCACCATCTTTAATTTGAAGGGGCGCATTAACATCGGGTACCTGCTTTATACAAACGTAGAATTTCATTCTGCTCATTAATTTCTTTGAATGTTTGGAACCGCTTTTTTATATCATCGCAATATAAAAAAAACAGATCACAAAAGTTGAACCGGATCTGCTTTGATTGGATATTTCATAACGTTTTGAGAACGAAGGGAATTCAGATCGTTTTAAAATGAATTGGATCAGGATTTCTGCCGTATCTGCCTTATTTTGATCGCTTCCTGATTAACTGATAAGAAGTATATTGAAATCACCGGTTCACCCGCTCTCATTTTGGAGTAAAATAGCATTGGTCGTCGTAACTACGGGTACGGGTCTGCTCTGGACGGGCGGAGCGGGTATGGAGGAGAGGGTAGTAGCTCTGCGCATGTTCTTGTTTTTTGCATCCGCTTTGATCGCCTTTATCACGCCCTACCTTCTGTTTCCTGATCCGTATACGGCAATGATGCAGCTTGGCAATGCCGGACCCAAAGCCACTCTGAGGCATCTCTTCAGGCGCTCGGCAGTTCTGTGGGGTGGGGCCATTCTGTTTGTCGGGGCCATTTGCTTTGGTGATATTCACCAGCCGTTCTCTGACCTGGCAACCAAAGGGGTTTACTTTATAACCGGCACACTCTTTTTCAGCGGCCTGCTGATCTACTCAGTGGCCCGTTATACACGATCGGGACTGAAATCGCAGTTTTGGAAGGAATCTGATCGCGGGCGCCAGCTCCGGTCATCCAT
>CAZKIZ010000450.1:0-2572 GCA_964552935.1 uncultured Rhodohalobacter sp.
CTATCAAAAAGATGACAAGCTCTATATGGCCATCGAAAAAGAGAAGATCGACACCGATTTCCTCTTAAACTTTCAAATTGCCCGCGGGATTGGCGCTGCCGGGCTCTATGGCGGCACGATGCTCAATATATTTGAATCGGAAATTGCATCGCTTCAGAAAAAAGAGAACAAGATATTCCTCGTCAATAAACCACACCGGTACACAGCCGAAGAGGACACACCGCAGGCAAGAGCCCTCGACCTTACCTATGGAGAGTCCGTCCTGGAAACAGCTTCAATTGAAGCAACAAGCCGCGACAGTGTAGTGTTGATTAATGTATATAACTGGTTCGTGGGTGATCTGTCAAACATCAGTCAGCGCGTTCAAAGGGCACTCTCACAACGGCCCGGGCAACCCGGCCGCGCTACATTCGACCGTACCAGCAGCTACGTTGAAATGGTCGAATCTTTTCCTGAAAACAGCAATATTCAGACAAAACTGACCTTCAGAAACCAGGAGACCTCAGCCCCGAGAACCGTGGCGGACCACCGGTTTGTACCTGTCTCAATATTTTATTCTATGTCGAAACTGCCGGAGGAGCCGATGAAAACCCGGGCTGCCGACGACAGGCTCGGTTACTTTATGACGGTTCATAAGGATTTCACCGATACCAAAGAGGAATTTTTTGTTCGAAATATCAACCGATGGAGGCTGGAGTGCGATGGCGAACCGGGAGCTGACGGGCTGTGTGACCCCAAAAAGCCGATCATATATTACCTCGAAAATACTATTCCCGAGCGATATCGTCAGCCAATGATGGAAGGTGTTGAAGCGTGGAGTGATGCTTTTGAAGCCGCCGGTTTCCGGAATGCGGTCCGGGCAGAAATGCTTCCGGATTCCGTATCAGCCGGAGATATTCGCTACGCAACTTTGCGATGGAACGTATCGGATCAAACCGGCTACGGCGCTATTGGCCCGTCTATCGTAGATCCGCGAACGGGTGAAATTTTAGATGCTGATATGCTCTACGAAGCTAATATGTTTTTAGGATTCCGCAATACGTTCCGAAATATGGTGGATCCGCAGACGGCCGTTAACGAAATTTTTACAGTAGATGACGATGAGATGGAAGCCATGAAGAGAGGTATCAAAACAGAATCGTTCTTTAATGAGATGGGCACGCAGGCCAATCTTCTGAGGGCTTCGCTCCTGGCAAACGGAAAAATGAACGCCGCTGAGCCTATGCCCGATGAGTATGTGGACCAGGCCGCCCGGTGGGTAACCATGCATGAAGTGGGTCATACGCTCGGCCTCCGGCACAATTTCCGCTCATCAGTAGACACTCCGCTTGAGAAACTTCACGATGAAGAGTTTACCGGCCAAAACGGTATTTACAGTTCTGTTATGGATTATCCGTCTCCAAACATCGCTTCGAATGGTGAAGAAACGGGCCATTTTTACAATACCGGCGTTGGAAGCTACGATCGCTGGGTGATCAGTTACGGATATACGCCGGATGACGATAAAGCCGCGGAAATAGCGCGCCGGTCTGCCGAGCCCGGCCACGCATACGGCACGGATGAGGATGCACGCGGCGCCGGTGCCGTAGATCCACATGTGAACGTCTACAGCCTGAGCGAAGATCCTATTGGATGGGGACGTGAAAGGGCCAACCTTATACGTGAAATGATTCCGCTTTTGCCCGATTTTGCGCTCGAAGATAACATGCCGTATTACGAGGTAACTGATCTTTTTCAAAGCGTATTCTTCCAGTATGCACGGGCGCTTACACCTTCCGTTAAATATATTGGCGGCCAGCATCAGTACCGCGATCACAAAGGTGATCCGGATGGCAGAATGCCGTTTGAACCGGTCCCGCTCGAAAAGCAGCAGGAGGCGCTCAGTACCATCATTGAATACGCTTTTGATGCAAATGCCATCCGGCTGCCCGACGATGTGTTTCAGCAGTTTGGAGCAAATCGCTGGAGCCACTGGGGACAGAGTAACACGTACCAGGGCCGGATCGATTATCCGTTGCACAGAACTCTGTTAGGCGTACAGACAAGCCTGATGAGTCAGCTGCTTAACCCTACACGTCTCGAGCGTATCCGCGATACTGAAGTGAAGTTTGGGGCTGATCAGACGGTTACCATTCCTGAAGTGATGGAGAGTCTTTCCAATGCTATCTGGAGTGAGGCGTGGGAGGCACCGGGAGGAAATATCAGCAGCAACCGCCGCGATCTGCAACGAGCCCATCTCGATCAGATGATCAGACTGGTGACGGATGCACCATCCGGAACACCCGCCGATGCCCGGTCAGTAGCAAGATATACACTTACAGACCTGCACGAGCGGCTGGAGCGGCGACTTGCGCCGCCAACCTATAATTTTGACACCTACACCAGGGCCCATTTGTCAGAATCCAAAGAGCGAATTAAAAGTGCACTCGAAGCCGGGTTTAGTCTCCAGAATTAGGGATCAGCGATAGAGCTGCGAGGCTTCAGATCCGAGGCTGTCCAAAAAAGTCGTCATCCCGCACTTGATGCGGGATCTCCAATCGTTGATATGGCCAGGAGATACCGGATCGGGGTC
>CAZKIZ010000451.1:0-2568 GCA_964552935.1 uncultured Rhodohalobacter sp.
TTTGATTCTGTTTTAATAACCCCGGGAAATGGCCACTCTGTCTCCGGTGGACAGTCCCGCTGCCTGAACCGCATTTCCGTAATTTATCGCAACTAAGATGTGATCGTCAGCCGTTGGAAAAGCCACCCAATCACCCTGAGGCACATCACCGTAGGAGTCGCCATAAAAGAGTTCGTACTCCTCTCCGTTATGTTCCATGATAAAAAAGTCGCCAGGGTAGATTCCGAAGTCGTCCAGTTCGTTCGGGTGAAAGCCGAGTATAGCATTACCAAAATAAGGATCGGTTTTAGTAACCTCGTTGACGAGCATTTCCCCTTCCACAGCTGGAACGGTATCCCGTGCCGGGACGGTTCGTGTGCCATCACTGATGTAGGTGATCTGACCGGTGTCAATCCACCTGTTCAGTTCTATAAAGGCATTCAATCTCTCCAGCGAGTTCACATTTACGTGACCCGGGCGGAGCAGCGGGCGGAGTGCGGGCTGAACATCAGCATCTTCAGAAACCGCGGCGTAGGCAACCGGTTCATCCAGCTCGGTGAGATTGCTCATAAGAATTGCCGGGATTTGGGGAGTGCCTTCCAGGTAGGAGTCGGCCGTTTCATCATGCAGGTTTACGAAAGCTCCTTTGGCGATCACGCCGTCTGCAAGATCAGGCTCAATTTCGGCAATCCGAAGCAGAAGCGAACCTGCCGTGGATTCACCCTCCATAATGATTTTTCCGGTCTGGCCGAGCTCTTCATTAATCCACTCCGTAAGCTCCCGAAGTGCACGCATGTGTGCATCGTTATCCACACCGTTTTCATAAAATGCCGTGCGTGCGATGGCCCAGCCCATATCGATCAGCTCACGATAGAAAACATTGTCCATATCCAGATCTGCCTCGTGAGGAGCATCAGCCGGCCGCCAGCCGTGCACGTGAAAGAAGACGTTTCCATCCGTCCAGCTATCGGGAACAGCCACTTTGTAGGGAGCACCGTTGAGTTCTCCTTCGTGGAGAGTATATGCTGCTTCATCCGCGGATTGGGCGGTTGACTCTATTGGGGAGAGAATCAGCCCGACGGAGATGGCGAGCAGTAAACAGAGGGTTTGGAGTGATGGATGGTTCATTTGATGTTCTTTCTTGCTTTTATCGGGATACTCGAAGCAGGAGCTTCGAGTTACGTTACGTTTTTTGCATCTTTTCGATGTTGTTTATCAGATGGTGCAGGTGTGATTCAATCGTATCGAACGGCCGGTAGCCGCGGGCCATCAGGCTGGTTTCGTCACCGATTCTGATCAGCAGCGTCGGAAATCCTGAAGCACCGGCATTTTTGCACCATTCAAACTCCTGTTGAAGTCGTTTTGCAAGTTCTTCGCTGTTAAACAGCTTCATAAATGAGCCGGCATCCTGATCAAAATCTTTGATCAGTTCGGCGTACGTATCCGGATTATTCAGATCTTTTCCATCATGAAAGATGGCGTGCTGCAGCGTGCCCGCAAAACGGAGAGACTCTTCAGGGTTCAGTTCGTTCATCGCAAGCTGTGCCCGGCAGGGCGGCTCGGAGTTGTACATGTAGCTGCCCTCTTCTGCCAGCAGCTTGAAATTCCTGCCAAACTCAACGCCGGTCGTTTTTTCAACCTGACCCAGGGCATCTTTGATGTAGGCATACCCCTCACCAATCGGCTCGGCGCGATCCCCCACCGCAAGGCCGCCCGGCTTTACCTCAATCGTCAGGCGATCGGCGAATCTCTTTTGAATTTTCTCCATCACCGGGTGAAATCCGTAGCACCATCCGCAGAGAGGGTCGTAAACGTAAATGAGTGTTGGTTTCATGTTAGGACCTACTCTATCAGATGGTTAATACCGGTGGTTCGTTCAACGTCCATCATAAACGCAATTCCGTGTCCGGGCTCATTTAGCTTGGATGCTTCTACAATTGCTTCAAGCACTTTTTCTGCACGGTCTTCCGGGACGAGGGTAAGAATAATGTCCTTTTCAGGCTCAATTGTTAATGAAAAGAGTTTAGCTTTTTCGTGAACTCCGCTGCCTCTGCCAGTAATAATGGTACCACCTTCAGCACCGGCTTTTTTTGATGCGTCAACAACAGTTCCACAGTGGCCTTTATTTACGATAGATACAATCAGTTTGAATTCCATAATTTGTAATGGTTATATCTGAACAGTTAGGAGTTGTTATGATCATCCAGCATATGAGCTATTCCGCATATGTTTCTTGAATTAATCACAAAAGCGATTCCGGTTCCCGGTTTATCGAGTTCAGCGGCAGTTTTAACTTTGTTGATAACATCATCAAGAATCTGATCCGGTGCAAGGCAGAGAACAATATCTTTTTCAGGTTCAACGGCAACCCCAAAAATGGTGCCTTTTTCATTGGTTCCGGTTCCGCGGCCCTGCAAGATCGTTCCTCCTTCCGCTCCACCTTCCTTGCAGGCTTCGACAACCTTTCGTGAAAGATCCTTTTTTACGATTATAATCAGCAATTTGAAGTCATCACCAACAATATCAATCATCTGAATGGGATTCTTTATATTTAAAAATCAATCCAAGTGTTAAAACCGACAGGATAGG
>CAZKIZ010000452.1:0-2564 GCA_964552935.1 uncultured Rhodohalobacter sp.
CCATAAAATTCTACAAATTTGCTTACTACACCGTGCCGGCGAAGCATTTCGGTAACAGTCAGCGTAAGGTCGGTTGCGGTGATGCCTTCACGGAGTTTTCCGGTCAGCTTCACTCCCACTACTTCGGGAACCAGCATGTAGATCGGCTGCCCAAGCATCGCGGCTTCCGCTTCGATACCGCCAACGCCCCATCCGAGGATTCCGAGCCCGTTAATCATAGTAGTATGGGAGTCGGTTCCCACCAGCGTATCAGGATAGGCAACGGTCGTGCCGTCATCCTCTTTTCGTGTAAACACGCCCTTCGCCAGGTATTCAAGGTTTACCTGGTGGACAATTCCGCGGCCCGGAGGCACTACGCGGAAGTTATCAAATGCTTTTTGTCCCCATTTCAGGAATTCGTAGCGCTCGTTGTTTCGCTCCATCTCGCGCTCAACATTGAACATAAATGCGGCTTCCTGACCAAACATATCAACCTGTACGGAGTGATCAATCACAAGATCAACCGGAACCTGCGGGTTGATGGATTGTGGATTTCCGCCCATACGCTTCATCGCAGATCGGAGTGCTGCGAGATCAACAACAGCCGGAACACCAGTAAAATCCTGCAGCACTACACGCGACGGCTTAAATGGAATTTCACCGCTTGGATTCTTGGCGTTATAATCAGCCAGAATTTTTACATCATCTTCTGTTACTGTATATCCGTCATATTCACGCAGAACGGCTTCAAGGAGAACTTTTATCGTGAAAGGCAGTTTACTAACAGAACCATAGCCCATCTCCTCAAGTTTTTTCAAACTATAAGCATGGACATTGTTGTCAGCTCCGGGAATTGGAATTCTTGTATTTAGAAGTGGATTCTTATCGGCCATTATTAAACCTCTGTTTTCTTTTTATGATTTATAAATCTATTGAGCCGCCGGGACGAATAATTGCTTCTGAACGTTTCACCATTCAGGCCTCATTTAACTATGAGAAAAGCACATCAAAAATGAGATGTGATATCAGTATGCAGCCACAGCAGCTAAAAACATTTCGAAAATCTTTCAATCATTAAAAATAGGGCTTTTTTGTGATAATATCTTCGGGAATTCGGACAAAGACCTCCATATCTTCAATGTCTAATTGATACATTGCGGTTCTTTCTTTTCCCGTTATCCGTTCAGCCCCACAAGAAATACCATTTCCCACTTCTTCACCCCATCTCCCCCTCCCTCCTTCACTCCACTTCTCTCAAACCTCAACGGCCCACTCACATCATCATGCGGGTCATTCAAATTCCAATCCCGAAAACTTTCAACTATTTTGTATCAAATGTCCTTCAAATTACTTTTTTAACAAAGAAAACATCATCAATTAATGAGTAAAATCATTCATACCGTTATCATCCTTCTCTTCTTTTCTATGGGATTAAATTCCTGTTCTACCGGAATTGAGGATCCTCCTGTGGACGATCCCGACGAAAAAGAAACCTATTTCCAGCCCGGCGAATATGGCGGTGAACCGCTGCCCGGAACCGAGCATCTGCTCTGGATCAGCCCCAGCCCTGGTGGGGAGAAAGTGGCGCTGATACGGAGGCGAACACCGGGAGAATTAGACCCCTTAAATCAATTATGGATAATGAACAAGGATGGTAAAAATCCACAAATGATCGCTTATAATGTTGGTTCAGTATTTTGGCATCCCGAAAAGGATATGATTGCCTTCAATTTCAACCCTCATGCAACGGCTTATTTTTATGTTTTTACCCATAATATATATTACGATGATTTAAATTTATGGAACAGTAAAGAAGAACTTTATTTCAATAAATATACTTCTTCAACAAGTGGTTTTATTGAAGACGGAAATGGATTACTTATATCAGTTAATGGGAAAGCATATCAACAAAATTATGAAAGAGGACTTTACACGTTAAATGTCAAAGATTCAACAAGTATTGGCCCCTTAAAAACATTTTTTATCTCCAATAATATTGGTAATAATCAAACTTGGTCTGTAGGTCTTCAATATACAGAAGATGAATTAAGCTCGAACAGAGCACTATTTGATATGAAAAACAATGAGTTTTATTGGCTAACTAATTATGCTACTAACAGCGATTCATTAAGAAGATTTGCAGGTTACCCTACAATAAATCCTAAAGGGTTGGATATTATCCTTCCTAAGTTTGTTGATAACGCATGGCAGTTATTTCATATTAATAGATATGGCGAGACGATACGACAGCTTACTGAAATGGGAGGGCAAGAGGCACAATGGTCTCTTAATCATGATTATTTCATCTTTAACCGCGACACCCATAAAGCATCAGGTGCCCGCTATATTCCCTTCAAATACAACTTTACAACCGGAGTGGAGGAGCCCCTCTGGCCCAGTTTGTCCGATTCGGTGCCCGACTTCCCGGACGTTTCTACACAAGATCCGATCCATTTGATCGATCATGTGCCCTAAACCATAACAAAACTAATCTACACCATTAGTTCCTCATACAAAACGTTTCGCGGCAAATTGTGGGATTCTGCCGAGAACCTCAATAGTATCCTTGTTGCAGCCAAAGATCT
>CAZKIZ010000453.1:0-2549 GCA_964552935.1 uncultured Rhodohalobacter sp.
TGGCTGAACCGGGGAAAAGAGTCCGTAAGAGTGGACCTTAAATCTGAGGAGGGACGAGAGCTTTTTCTCAGGATTGTTGATAAAGCGGATGTGTTTATTCAGAACCTTGCACCCGGAGCCATGAATCGCCTGAAACTGAATAGCGAGAGGCTCAGGAAGCGAAATGAAACGCTTATCACCTGCGACATCAGCGGATACGGCGAGGCGGGTGAATACTCTCAGATGAAAGCGTACGACAATCTCATACAGGCCGAAACGGGATTTATCGATGTGACGGGTGATGGAGAAATGAAGGCGAAAGCAGGAATTTCCATTGCCGATATCAGCACGGGCATGCACGCCTACTCCGCAATTCTTGAAGCGCTCATTCAACGCGGTAAAACCGGTGAGGGAGTCTCCATCAAACTTTCCATGTTCGATTCAATGGCCGACTGGATGATGGTGCCGTGGCTGCATCAGGAATACGGAGGAGCAGCTCCAGAGCGCACCGGTGTTCATCACGCTTCTATCTCGCCCTATGGATCGTTCAAAACGCGCGATAAGAAAGAGATTATGATCGGCATCCAGAATGAAAGAGAGTGGAGAAGATTTTGTAAAGAGATACTCAACGGCGCGATCCATGAAGATGATGATCGATTCGACCGGAACTCGAAAAGAGTAAAACAGAGGGAGTTATTGAACCAAATTGTTCAAAAAACGTTTATCAAACAGAGTCTTGATGAACTCGTTGAAAAGCTGGATAAAGCAAAAATTGCCTATTCAAGACTTCGGACCATTCATGAGTTTTCAAAACATCCGCAGCTTCGGTTAGCGGATATTGAAACAGAGAATGGTACCATTCAGATAGCTGACCGGCCGGCCCGGTTTAAAGGTTTTGAATCTGATTTTAAGCCCGTTCCAAAACTGGGTGAGCACGATAATAAAATTAAAAAGGAGTTTACCTGATATGGACTACAACGAATGGATCGGAAAATCGATGACCCGCCAGGATTCACTGGCGCCTGAACAGCTTCGCCGGTTTGAAGCGATGCTGAATCGCCGTCCCGATAGTATTGATGAAGGTGCGGAGCTAAGCATGTGCGCGCACTGGGCTTATTTTACACCGGTTCACACGCGGTCTGATCTCACCGTGCAGGGATATCCGCGTGAAAACACATTTCTGCCGCCACTTGAGCTATCAAGCCGTCTCTGGACCGGCGGTAAACTCACGTTCAAATCCCCCCTCACAATCGGAACTCCCGCCAAACAGTACTCCACAATTGTGGCACTGGAAGAGGCTCAGAAAGAAGGCCAACATCGTGTAAAGATGACGCTTCAGCATCAGATCAGCACCAGGGGATCTGTTGCGATACAGGAAGATCAGAAATTCATCTACAGAAATCCCTCAGAAAAAGGAGCACATCCCACCCGAAACCGTGCTATGGATATAGATCCCGACTGGGAGAAATCAACCAAGCCGGACTCCATTCTTCTCTTCCGGTTTTCAGCTCTCACGTTCAACGCCCACCGCATCCATTTTGACCAGGATTATGCACGTGATGTTGAGGGATATCCCAATGTGATGGTTCATGGACAGCTGCTTCTTTTACTGGCGCTCGAATCGTTCCGCAGTCAGTTTGACGGAAAAGTTCTGGAAGAGGTAGAATATAAAATCAGCGGGCCTGTTTATCTGGGCGAACAGATTACGATTTCAGGGAAAAGCGTGGACAATCACCGTTCAGAACTAAGGATTTGCGGACATGAAAACAATATCGCGCTCAGTGCTTCGGTAAAGTGGGGATATAAGTGGTAGACGTTTCAGGGTTCAGGGGGCAGGGGAAATGTAGCGCGGTGTAGATGACCCGCGTATCATATTTGCCTTGGAACCGTCGAGTATCACGCCCCGAAGTTTGCGGGACTGGAAAACCACCAGCGAGCGTGATGTTGTACTGTTGAACTGTCGGATTCTCCGGGACCAGATAAGTGCCGACAGTCTCAGTGTGTAGTCGAAAACCAATCCCCGAATACACTAATAACTAATTCGCTAATAACCATTCCCCCTGGTCAGATCGATCGCTTCCATGTTGGCAATTGAGTCATCCAGCGAGATCGGTGCTTCTGTTTCTCCCCAAACGTACGCAGCAAAATTGTCGGCCTGAATACTGAACTGATTACATGCTTCAAACGTCTCTTCTGACTCTTCATCACCCTTCACTATTTTGATTGCCGCACGTGATGATTCATCAGGATTGAACGGTTTGTCAAGCTCGATCTTTCCTTTTGTGCCGTATATTTTCACGTATTGATCTGGATGAGCCTGGGTTGAACAGCTAAAGACAGACGTACCGCTGCCGAAACTCATTAATCCCGACGTAAGCTGGTCTGTTCCGAACCCGGAATCGATATGAGAGTGCCCCTTTACAACTTCAGGTTCACTTCCAAAGATCAGGCGGGCAACAGATATGGAATAGCAGCCCACATCCATCAGAGCGCCTCCACCCATCCCCCGCTTATTCCGGTAGTTCTCAGGATCATCATTATAGAAAGCGAAAAAAGAGTGAACCGCTTTG
>CAZKIZ010000454.1:0-2540 GCA_964552935.1 uncultured Rhodohalobacter sp.
AAGCAAAATTTATGGTTCCGCTACCGTTAGCTGAAGGTTTGTTATCGGGAAGAGGGTATCCAAGCTTTTGAGCACTATTCAGAATTTTTTTCCTGTTTTTATCAGAAATCCTGCCCTTGTTGCGTATAGCTCTTGAAATAGTAGATACGGAAAATCCTGTGCTGTCCGATATATCTTGAAGCGTAACTTTCATAATTTGGATACGGTTACTTATTGAAGTTCATGCATTGAGCAAAAAGAGCAAATATAGCAAGTTAATTGTAAAATAATGGTCGCCAACAGATTAATTTTTTTAAAATTACAAATCCATGATTAAATATTTTGCGAAATCGCACTTTAAAATCCAGCAACCATTATATATCTAAATACTCTTAACACATTGTACAACAATAAATAATCTTAACTGTTATAGAATTCAAAGACAGTTTGTCCCTTTTTCTCCCCAATCGCTTCTTTTAGCCGGGCTTCATCAGATTGCTTAACTTTTTTTACAGATCCAAAGAGTTTGATGAGTTCGGCAGCTGTTTTTTCGCCAATCCCTTCTATCTCTGTGAGCTCTGTTTTTATCGTCCGTTTGCTTCGTTTATCCCTGTGATAGTTGATGGCAAACCGGTGCGCTTCATCGCGGGCCCGCTGAAGCAGTTTCAGCGCCGATGAGGTCTTTGGAATCATATAGGGATCAGCTTTTCCCGGTACAAACACTTCCTCGAGACGTTTTGCTATTCCCGCAATTTCACACTCACCCTCGAATCCAATCTCCCTGAGGCCTTCAACTGCAGCACTCAGCTGACCTTTTCCGCCGTCAATCAGGATCAGATCCGGAGGCTGAAGCTTCTCCTTTTTTACGCGTTTGTAGCGGCGCATCACAATTTCTTTCATAGATGCAAAATCATCGGCTCCAACCACAGTTTTTATTTTGAAACGTTTATACTCACTTTTACGCGGCTGTGAATCCACGAAACAGACCATCGACGCCACCGGATCCGTACCCTGTGTGTTGGAGTTATCAAAACACTCAATCCTGCGCGGCAATCGCTTCAGATGGAGATACTCCTTCAAATCTTTTACCGATTGAGGTATTCTCTCCTTTTCAAATTTTTGCTTCTCCAGTTTTCGCTGACCCAGGTTCAGCTTTGCGTTCGATATCGCCATATTGATCAGATGCTTCTTCTCCCCGATTTTTGGCACCCGAATCGGTACTTTCTTTTGATGCTGCTCCCAAAGATATTCGGCCAGGGGTTCCGAATCTTCCATCTCTTCGCTTATGTAGACCTCATCGGGTATTGCTCCCGCAAACTGACCGGTGTAGTAATCTTCCACAAACGACTGGATCATCATATCTCTTGAGGATTCAGATATGTTTTTTAAAAACCGGTGAAATTTCCCGATCAGCTTCCCTTCGCGAACTTTAAACAGAACGCCGCACGCTTCCTGCAGCTCATCGTCCACTTCAATCGCAAATATGTCGCGGTTAACCTGTTTGTTATCCACAATTTTCATCTTCTGGTTATATTTTACCAGAGATTCCATGCTGTCGCGCAGTTTTGCAGCCTCCTCAAAAGCGAGCGCATCTGAGGCGATCTGCATCTCCTCTTTGATCTCCCGAATCAGATCTTCTGTCTTACCGGTCAGCAGACGCTCCACTTTATCTATAGCGGTTTGATACTCCTCCTCATCCCAGTCTCCGGAGCAGTTTTCAAGGTAATCATCAAAACAGGAGTGCCACTTGGGTGCTCCCCTCGATTTGTCGATCATCTTTGGGGAAACCGCACAGGTGCAGAGGTTAAATGTCTTGCGAATCGTCTCAAGCATTCTCCTCATATGGCCTACATGATCGTACGGGCCAAAATACTTGCTGCCGTCCCGAACAACGGTCCGCGTTGGGTACACCCTTGGTTTTTGCCCTTGCGTGATGCAGATATATGGGTATGATTTATCATCGCGATACATAATGTTGTAGCGCGGCTGATGCTTTTTGATCAGGTTGTTTTCGAGAATCAGCGCTTCGGCCTCAGAATCCGTGACGATAACCTCCACATCGTCAATTTTCGAAATCATTACTTTCAGGCGGCCGTCGTGATAACGCGATTCCTGGAAATAAGAGCGGACGCGATTACGGAGTTTTTTCGCTTTACCAACATAGAGATGATTCCCCCGTTTATCCTTAAACTGGTAAACGCCGGGGCTCAGCGGCAGATGATCTACTTTTTCTTTTACAGTGATTGACATAAGAGCAACATTCTATTTTATCAAAAATAGTAAACCAACCTCTCGGGAAAAACATTTATACGATCTTATTTATTGTCTCGACTTGAAATCCATTAATTAATGATAGGATAGCTGTTTATTTAGGAGTGTCCCCCTTTGAAGGCAATAGCACTAAGTTTAGTATTTATCTTTTCTATAACTTTATTTTGACTCATAAATTAATCGCCTGTCCAAGACACACCGGCCTCTGATTTCTGAAGGCGGTGAGTGCTTTGCGGGGAAGTGCATGCGATGTTTGTAAAAACATACCGGCCAAATCTTTGTTTAAAGTG
>CAZKIZ010000455.1:0-2539 GCA_964552935.1 uncultured Rhodohalobacter sp.
CCCATGAAATGCTGTTTAAGGCTGATATCAACCGGCTGCTTATTAAAGTCGGCGGGTTTGATGGCGCTTTGAAATACCCACTCCCCCGAAAAACTACCTTTGTCCGTATGAACAATACCCTGATCCCCCTCAGAATCAAACCCTTCAATGGAGGCTTCCAGGCAGGTAATAGTAGCGTGTTCCCGGGCCATTTTTAAAATATGTGTTGAATAGTCGAGACTCCGCATGCATAAATAGCGGTACCGGCTCAGTTTTTCACTGAAAATATTATCAAATGCCCTTACCTGCAGTGTACTCCAGGAGTGATGAATCAAGTCTTTTTCAGGTAAATGGCTGTCTTCCCAAAAACACCAGGTTTTTTCGTCCGTTGGTTTTAGAGACAGATCGAGCAGCAGTATTTTTTTATCCCGAAGTGTTTCAGACTGCAGAATATACCAAATGAGGCTGAGCCCTGAGGCACCGGCGCCCGCAATTATAATGTCGTATGAGTCATCTGTCATTTAAGTCCCGAAATAAGCACGCTTTGTATATGGATTATGAGCTACTAACAGATAAATGAGAGAATAAAATTCCATTTGCTGTAAAAGGGTAACTGGGTTAGGATGATATAATTAAATGTATTTTTTATGCCATTAACGGGTTTAGCACTTTTAAAACTCCAGGTCCGTAAACTTTTTTTTTCCTCTCAAAAAGTAATCAAAAATTATTAATCTATTGTATATCGGAGTGGGCGCTTCAGGCAGTGGCGCAGGTGAACTCCGGATTGATTTTCGTTTTTGCAGAACCGATGGCAGACGCCTGTAAAAAGCGAAATGGGATTTTATGATTGCAACCGTTTCTCCCGGCTTCAGTGTCAGCAGTGATCGCACGCCCGCAACGCCATCGAGGCAAAGCCGCAGAAATATCTTGGCAAAAAGGCCGGAGGACAAGTTTTTGGTGAGCATCATCAGGCTATTTCTGTAGTTGTAGTAGACTTTACGCGGGGAGTCCATCGGCAGGGAACCGCCACCAAGATGGTAGACCACGCTTTGATGCTGGAATTTGGTTCTGTGACCACTGTTCCACGCCCGCCAGCAGAGGTCGATCTCCTCCATGTGGAACTCAAATTCCTCATCAAAGCCGCCCAAATCTGTAAACAGCTCTTTTCGAATGGCCATTGCCGCACCGCTGGCCCAAAACAGCTCCGACTCATCATCATACTGCCCATGATCTTCCTCCAGGTGTTCAAAAAGACGTCCCCTGCAGAACGGGTATCCAAGCCAGTCGATCATGCCGCCGGCTGCACCCGCATATTCAAATTGAGCAGGATTTTTGTGTGAGAGTATTTTTGGCTGCACGATATCCGCATCGCCGGAGGTAAATGAGCGATCGAGGTGAGTGAGCCAGTCAGCTTCTACGCGTACATCGTTGTTCAGAAATATCAGCACATCACCCGTAGCGTAGGGGACGGCCCGGTTGTTCCCGCCGCAGTAGCCGTAATTCTGATCGAATGTTACGATCCGGCAGCCGGGGTAATGCTCTCTGATCCATTCTGCAGTGCCGTCATCAGAACGGTTGTCTGCTATTAAAATCTCAAAATTGCTGTAGTCAGTTTGCGTAACTGAGGGGAGGTAATTCTTCAGATGATGGAGTCCGTTCCACGTAACGATAATTATACTGAATGAGGTTTGCATTTCCCTGATCCGGCGTATTTTTAAAAAAGTTGTTGATTTGAATTGCACCCGATAGTGGGGTTCCCTATCATCCAAAAAAAGTAAAACTGGCTGACAGATGAAGATAGGGCTATTATCGGATACTCATAATTATTTAGATCCCAGAATACCGGGTTACTTCTCTGAATGTGATGAAATCTGGCATGCGGGTGATTTTGGAACTATTTCGATTGCCGAACAGCTGCGTAATGTTGCCCCGGTTTTTGGAGTCTATGGGAACATTGATGGCGAAGATGTGCGAAAAGAGTACCCCCTGCACCAGCGTTTTGAAAGGGAGGGCGTCGATGTCTGGATGACCCACATCGGCGGCCTTCCCGGCCGTTACTGCATTCCGATACGGGATGAAATTGAGAGCAATCCTCCCGATATGTTTATCTGCGGGCATTCGCATATTTTAAAAATTGCCAGAGATCAGTCGCTAAACAAGATGCTGTACGTAAATCCCGGTGCTGCCGGAAAACATGGGTTTCACCTCTACAGAACAGCCGTGCGGTTTGAGATCAGCTCCGGTAAAGTGAAAAATATGGAGGTTATTAATATGGGTAAGGTTGGAGAAAGCTGACCAGAGTTAACTTTTAATCATGAGTGGATTAAATCCCCGCCCCTCTGGGTCGGAAAATGATAAAAGTCCCTCCGCCGGCTGGCGGAGCTGGGGGATGATTTTCTAAGTTTCGATGTGCCCCAAACTTGGTTCTGAAACATAACTTATCATCCCCCATTGCCCCTTCCCCCGCAGGGATCCCTTTGGGAGAAGGGGGACACTCCTGAATTGACTCAATATTGGACTAAAAGTTATGGTTTCTAAGTTGATACCTCGCGGGCTCTGC
>CAZKIZ010000456.1:0-2530 GCA_964552935.1 uncultured Rhodohalobacter sp.
ATAAAAAAGCTATTCAGAGCTCGAAGTGTTTTCACCGCCAGGCCGCGGGGACGCGGAGGAAGTGTTGGTCTTCGTCGGATCCCGAAATCTTTCAGGAACTGTCGGGGGATCCACAACATTTCATTATATTATCCGTGTATTAGATATCATCTACCATCAATAAAATTATATCCATCCATGCCACACGTTCAAAAGAAACTTCACGATTTTGTCAGCCTGATCGACCCTTCTGAAAACCAGATATTTAACATGACACCGGAAGAAGCCGAGGAGCGAATCGCCTCCGGTGATCCTAAAAAGATCCGTGAGATCGAAGGCTCTTTTGCTATTGTCCACAAATCGGGTCAGCAGGTCTACCTGGCTCGCTCAATCGGCCGGCCGATGCGTTATTTTATGGCCAAGCAAGTATCCGGCCCGCTGCTGATTGTTGCTGAACGTATCGATGAAATTCATGAGTACCTGGAGAAACTGGGGTTTGCAGATCAGTTCCGTCCCGACTATACCCGAATGGTGCCCGCCCACTACCTGGTGCGGCTTGATGTTGTGGGCTGCCCTGACCCGAATCCGCAGTTCAGCCGGTATTTTGAACCGGAACGAAATACCCTTGATGCTGATCTGGACGCCATTGGTGAACAGTATATCACTGCGCTGAATGTGGAGTGCCGCAAATGGCTAAAAACCGTACCGGAAGAAGAGCCAATTGGCGTTCTGTTTTCCGGCGGAATCGACAGCGGATCGGTCTTCCTGTCTCTCTATCACCAAATGCTGGAGCTGGGGATGAATCCCTCCCGCCTCAAAGCGTTTACTCTTTCAGTAGACAAAGCAGCCGATGCCGACCAGGCGTTCGAATTTCTTGATAAACTGGATCTCTCCATCTTCCTGGAGGTAATCGAGGCAGATAAGTCTGAACTGGATTACAAAGAGACAATTCGTGTGATTGAAGACTACAAACAGCGTGACGTGGAGGCTGCTACCATGGCGCTGACACTCATCAAAAAAATCCGTGAAAAGTATCCCAAATGGACCTGGCTGGCGGATGGTGATGGCGGTGATGAGAACCTGAAATCGTACCCCATTGAAGACAATCCTGAACTGACGATACGAAGCGTTCTGAACAATCCGCTGCTCTATCACGAGGGATGGGGCGTGGATAAAATCAAACACTCGCTAACCTACTCAGGCGGACAGAGCCGCGGCCACATCCGAACCTATGCGCCTGCAAAGAAATACGGATTTAAAGGATTTAGTCCCTATACGCTGCCCAACGTCATTGAGGTGTCAGAAGGAGTTCCATTCATACAGCTTACCGACTGGAAGCATGAGGAGCTCTATGCGCTCAAAGGCGATGTGGTTCAGCGCGGAGTAAAGGCGGTCACCGGTTTTGATATGCCGGTCTTCCCAAAGCGCCGCTTTCAGCACGGAGCGATCAATGAAGAGGGCTTCAGCGATCTATTTCCAGAAAGTGAAATGACGTATCGAAACTACTTTCGCTCACTCTATGCCCGATAATCAATCCATCACCAGTCTGAGGCCGCCAAAAAAAGAAGTTGACCCGTGGCGGCCGTATGGCTGGCTGCATGAAGAAGAACCGAATGCTGACGGGCAAATCACAAAAGTGAACACGCTCTTTCTGACCAACAAGGAGTGTTCTTTTAAGTGCGTAATGTGCGACCTCTGGAAAGATACGCTCGACTCTACCACGCCAAATGGGGCCATCCCTGAACAGATCCGGTTTGGATTAAACAGGCTCCCTCCTGCCGATATGATAAAGCTCTACAATAACGGTAACTTTTTCGACAGAAAGGCGATCCCGCCGGAAGATCATCCGGAGATAGCAGATCTCCTTACCGGGTATGAAACCGTTTTGGTTGAAAATCATCCAAAGCTGTGCAATTCATCCGTTACAGACTTTCAGAATCGGATTGATGGGGACCTCGAAGTTGCGATGGGGCTTGAATCGATCCATCCGAACGTGCTGCCAAATTTGAATAAACAGATCACCACCGATGATTTCAAACAAGCCGCGGACTTTCTGAAATCAAACGGAATCAGAACGAGGGCGTTTATTCTACTGAACCCGCCGTTTCTCGTTGATCCGCGCAAAAATATTGAGTGGTGCCTGAAGACGGTTGAGTTCGCATTTGATTGCGGAATCGATACCTGCTCTGTCATTCCTACGCGCGCAGGCAACGGCATCATGGATCGTCTGCTGGCTGAAGGAGAGTTCGTACCTCCCACTCTGCACGCACTTGAAGAGGTCTTTGACCGGGCCATGAAACTCAACCGCGGCCGGGTATTCGCCGATACCTGGGACCTTGAAAAGTTTTCGGATTGCCCGAACTGTTTTGAACAGAGACGAATGAGGCTGGTTGAAATGAATTTGAGGCAAGAAGTGGTTAAATCCGTAACGTGTAAAGTTTGCAGATGAAGATTAGCCTGAGTCGTGTTTGAGTTCAAATGAAAATCGTCACACCATCCCGTGGGTTCACCGTCTGGTAGTCTGGTTTCTATTTAGAACTCAGTTATAAAT
>CAZKIZ010000457.1:0-2523 GCA_964552935.1 uncultured Rhodohalobacter sp.
CGCACATTTTAGACAGTCTCTGATACAGTAACCGATCTCAAAAATAAAACTACGCACGTATGAAACTTAAAAACAGAACCGCAATCATAACAGGCGGTGCCAGCGGAATTGGGAAGGCCTCTGCAACTCTTTTTGCATCTGAAGGTGCGAATGTGGTAATAGCAGACATACGTGAGGATGCAGCTGCCGGGGTGCTCTCGCTTATTGAAAAAGATGGCGGAAATGCAACGTTTATAAAAACCGATGTCTCCCGGTCAGAGGATTGCCAAAAGATGGTGGATCACGCACTGAAAAC
Source organism: uncultured Rhodohalobacter sp. (assembly GCA_964552935.1). Classification (GTDB taxonomy): domain Bacteria; phylum Bacteroidota; class Rhodothermia; order Balneolales; family Balneolaceae; genus SW132. The sequence continues at coordinate 296 of CAZKIZ010000457.1, forward strand.
CTACGGCTCTGTCCACATTCTGTTCAATAATGCAGGAATTATGCACGCCGAAGACAACTCCGCCGAAGGCACAGGTGAAAACGTGTGGGACCGAACTATGGATATCAATGCAAAGGGAGTGTTTCTATGCTGCAAATATGGTATTCCCGCATTGAAAAAGTCGGGCGGCGGCAGCGTCATAAACACCGCATCCTTCGTCTCTATGATCGGGGCCGCCACATCGCAGGTTGCCTACACTGCCAGTAAGGGTGCTGTGCTCTCTTTCACACGAGAACTGGCCGTGATACACGCCAGGGAAGGAATTCGGGTAAACGCACTCTGTCCCGGGCCGCTGAAGACAGAGCTGCTCATGAAAGTATTAGATACTGAAGAGAAGAAAAACAGGCGCCTGGTTCACATTCCGATGGGACGGTTTGGTGAGGCTGAAGAGATCGCGAAAGCGGCTCTATTTCTGGCGTCGGACGACTCATCCTACGTAACAGGAACCAATTTTATGGTAGACGGAGGGATTACCGCGGCTTACGTTACGCCGGAGGAGTTGTGAGATGGATCCGCCCCGGCCATCCTGTCCGGCAGAGACTTGACCATAACCACTGCGGTGGCTGGACAGATTTCACTAAATTGGGTGCTCTTACGAATGGTTTCCGGCAGATCTTCTCTCTTTACGACTTTGTAGCCCAATCGCTCAAAATAGCCGGCTGCATTTTCCGTAAGCAGATACAGATCCTTCACCCCTGATTCTGCTGCGATTCTTTCTGTATAAGAGACCAGCCCCAAACCTATTCCGTTTTTCCTGAACGATTTCTTAACGGCTAATGAACGCAATATAGCTGTAGATCCGTATGTCTCAAGCCCGATTACTCCGGCAAGTATACTCCCCATCCTTACGCCAAAAAATTGAACTTTTGCGGAATCTTTTTCTAAGTCTGATGTTGGAAGGCTACTCGTTCTGAGCAGATCGAGTAACTTTTCATCCATATCTATCTGCTCAATTTCCATCTTTTTTGCTCACTATTTTTGGATTTGATTGCGAAGTCAGTGCAAAATGAATGACCGCTTCCACCATCTGTAAAGAATTGTCCCCCATCCATCTTTAAATAATACCGCTCAGATAATAGTGGCCTCAATTCTGTAACAGCCGAAATCTGCCGGCGTATGCCAACATAACCATTAATTAAATCCCGAAAGCCATGCTATTAAAAAACATAATTCTCATAACGATCGCACTTTTAATTTCAATCAGTCCGGCCGTTTCACAGGATCACTCCGTGCAAAATGCCGAAATGGACAACCCTCAAAACACCCGGGTTATTGTTGAAGAGAACTTCAGCTGCTTTCAAAGCCTGAAGTGCCTTCAAAGAGAAAATCCGTTCAAAAAAAGCAACCTCAATGAGATCAGGCTGAACCACAACGGTTCCAATCAGTATGTAGTTGAAGGCTCTTCAAAGAACGAATCGATGCACGCTGTGTATAACAGCAGCGGTGAACTTATCAGAGCTACCGTAGTTCAACGAAATATTCCAACACCACGTGCAATTACTGAAGTTTTGGCAACCGGAGAATTTACGTCCTGGAAGATAATTGGCAACGAACTGGTAATCGAAAATTTCGATAAGGAAACCATGCAGTATAAAATGATCTTGCAGAATGAAGGGGAAGTCAGAGTTGAGCATTTTGACAGAAATGGAAGACTGTTAACTCAAATATGAACCTGCTTTTTGAAGGATAATCTCTTTCATAAATCTCAACACTTACAGAGTTAAAAGGTGAAGGCCCAAAATGGTTTTCACCTTTTTTTATATGCTCATTCTGCTTTTGAACAGCTGAGTTCTTCGCCTCGAGAGATCCACTCTTTTCCCGCACGACATCTCTATCTTGATAACAGTATTATCTGATGAACAAATATCTTCTACGTGCCAGACATTGATGATGTACTGCCGGTTGGCGCGGAAAAACATCTCCTCCGGCAGCCTGGATTCGAGGTAGGACAAGGATTTGTGAATGAGTAGCCTTCCGCCGCTGAAATGCGTTTTGGAGTAGTTACCGTATGTTTCAAAAAAACGTACATCCCTCAAGGCAACCAGTTTCAAATGGTCTCCGTCGCAGAGTAAAACCTTGTCGTTGATAGTCAATTTTTTTGATCTGCACATCTCTGAACCACTTATTTATTTTTCTATAGTGGTACGACAGTGCAGATCAAAAGTTACCTATTGGCAGAAGATGATCTT
>CAZKIZ010000458.1:0-2519 GCA_964552935.1 uncultured Rhodohalobacter sp.
CGAGGGTAAAAAAGTTTCAACTGACGATTTTCGAACCACGTTTTCTAACCGTTTTTATCGCGGTTCTTCTCTTCAATCCAGCGCGACATAAAGCGGGTGCTTGCCATGGTGTGGTGCATAAGCATGGCTCCCGTAAAGTTATTTCTGCGATGAGTATTAATATTTTTTGTTACCGTATCGAGGCTTTCACTTAGGGCTTTCTTGAAGTTGCTCAAGTTAAATCGCTCGTTAATAATCTGTATCCCTTTTTTTTGAGCTTCCATCCACAAGTGATCCATTCTATAATATCTGATCGCTTCGCTTGCAAACTCCACGGGATCATCCGTAACATGTCCCGGCCAGTCAAACTCACCATGAATGCCCTCCGCTCCGACATTTGTTGTAATACTTGGAGTGCCGCACTGCATCGCTTCTATAAACTTTCCTTTTAGTCCGGCACCAAATCGCAGAGGCGCAAGACAGAGCTTTGCCCGACTCATTACCTGTTTTGAATCCTCCGCCCTCCCCTTCACCATAAAACCTTCCGAAGGTTTATGAAGATCCGTTACCTGCTGGGATGGATACGCTCCGTATAGATGTAGTTCGCTATCCGGTAACTCAGACCGAATCAGCGGCCAGATCTCTTCTTTTAAAAAAAGTACCGAGTCAAGGTTCGGTTTATGCCTGAAATTTCCAATTGATATAAAATGCTGTCTCGCTTCGAAGGAGGGCCATGCTTCAATTTCAGCTTCAGTTATCGGATTCAGTGCGTAAGGCAGGTATAGAAGCAGATCCGAATTCACTTTATAGAACTTTTCCAAGTATGCCATCTCTGCTTCTGATATGATCAAGGATAGATCTGAACGATATATGGCCGCAATTTCCCGTTTTGCAAGATCAGAGATCAGGTCGTCATCTGAAAACTCTCTCCCCTCTTTTACTGCCTTCATGCGGCCGTAGCGAAGAGAGTGCAAATCTTCGGTATCAAGAATACGAATGGCACCCGGTACTGAACTTTGTACCCGCCAGCCAAACTGCTCCTCCGTCATAAAACGGTCAAACAGAACCATGTCGGGATTGATCTCACGCACAAAGTGATCAAAACTTTTATCGTTCATTTCAATCGATTCCGTTCTCACGTTGTAAGCTGCAAGATCTGACATAAATCCGGAATCATTTGCGGTACTGGCAAACGTAACACTCCAGTTTTGATCTTTAAAAAATTGAATAAGCTGCATCATGCGACTTCCTGCAGCAGAAGATTTTGGTTCCGGCCACACAAAACCGATGATCAAAAGTTTTTTGGTTGGAGTCATATTACCCTCCGCTTATGACGGGATCTAAAGAAATGAATACCTGGCAGATGAGAATTAATTTTTCGATTGAAATCAATTCTGCTGTTACTGCTTTCAAATATACTATTATTTACACCAATCCCATCGGGGGTAAAAAAATAAATGTTCAGCAAATTGAGCATAAATTCATTTGATTAATTAGCCTCAACCCCGTTCCTTACATCTGATAACTTAAATTCAAACATTTTATACATCTTATAATGAATCTAAAAAATATAATTCTACTATCGGGTGCTCTCCTTTTGAGTTTGTTCTTTATTGGATGCGGCAATGGCGAAGAGCAGACAGTTTCAGATCAGGAAATTGAAACACCTGACTATCAAATCCTTGTCTTTTCAAAAACAGACGGCTGGCGTCACGATTCTATTGAGGCAGGCCAGGCTGCGATCCAGTTGTTAGGTGATCAGCACAATGTGGGTGTTACCGTAACTGAACTTGCGGAAATGTTTACGCCTGATACGCTTTCTCAGTATGATGCCGTGGTGTTCTTAAATACAACAGAAACCATTTTTAACGATGAGCAGAGGGAAGCTTTTAAATCGTATATCCAAAATGGCGGGGGCTTTGTGGGCGTGCATTCAGCATCAGACACCGAATACGACTGGCCATGGTATGGAGAGCTGGTCGGCGCTTATTTTGATAACCACCCTCCCGGTATCATAAATGCAGATATATTGGTTCAGGACCATAATCACCCGGCAACTCGCACTCTGCCAACCGAATGGAACAGAGATGATGAGTGGTACAACTTTCAGGGTTTTGAGGATCATATAAACGTATTGCTGACCCTCGACACCGATAGTTTTGAAGGGAGCGATCACCCCGGTTACCATCCTATCTCGTGGTATCATGAATATGACGGCGGACGCTCATTTTACACAGGGCTCGGCCATACAATTGAGTCATACGGTGATGAGCTTTTTCTTGATCATCTTTGGGGTGGTATACTGTATGCCATGGGAGCGTCTTAGAGAAAATCAGCCTGAAAACCAGTGTCATGGCAACCCTAACCCTGTCAGGTTTGATGAATAAAAAGTCTTTTTATGGAATTACAACCCCATTAAACCTGACAGGTTTTACCCGACGTTTCCAAACCGTGGCACGATACCTGAAATAATACCGGATGCATATCTAACCTGAATTCTTCACAAATAATGGTCGATTGATTTTATCGCTATACCCATC
>CAZKIZ010000459.1:0-2510 GCA_964552935.1 uncultured Rhodohalobacter sp.
GGTGAAGAAGGAGCACGGTTTGGCCCGTCGATGATGCCCGGCACAACAGAAAAGGTGTGGAGTCAGCTCTCCCCAATACTTGAACCCATTGCAGCCAAATCGTTTGATGGCTTTCCATGCTGCGCACGAATTGGTACCGGCGGTGCAGGCCATTTTGTGAAGATGGTTCACAACGGGATTGAATATGCGGATATGCAGCTCATCGCTGAAGCGTATCACTTCATGAATAGCGTACTGGCCATGAGTGCCGATGAAATTTCGAAACAGTTTTCGGAGTGGAACCGTGGACCGCTCAACAGCTACCTGTTTGAAATAACATCAGAGATTCTGAAAGTGAAGGAGAGTGACGGCATCCCCCTTGTGGAAAAAATCCTGGACAGCGCCGGGCAAAAGGGAACCGGAAAATGGACGGCCATTTCTGCACTAGAACTCGGTATACCGCTTCCCGGAATCACTGGTGCTGTACATCAGCGGTTTATTTCATCATTCACTGATTTAAGATCTCAACTCTCACAAAAGAAAATCGGCGTCGCTCAAAATCTGGCCTCAAATAAGGCTGAAATACTTTCAGAGCTGGAAGATGCGCTTTACGCCTCCCGGATCGTCTGCCATGCTGAAGGGTTTTTTATGATTACCCAAACCAGTGAGGAACGGTCATGGGATATTTCCCCGGCAGAAGTTGCCCGGATATGGCAGGGCGGCTGCATCATACGTTCTGAACTTCTGAAAATGATCGTCTCCGCATTTAATAAAATGAAATCCCCGGATCACCTTTTACTAGTGGATACCGTATCACAAACAGTTATGGATCGGGAACAGGGCTGGCGGTCTTTCATCAGCCGGGCAGTAAATCATAAAATTCCCGTTCCTGTGATAAGCAGTTCCCTTTCGCAGTATGACTCACTCCACTCCGGCCGTCTTCCCGCAAACCTGATACAGGCCCAGCGAGATTACTTCGGCGCCCACACCTACGAGCGAATTGACAAACCACGGGGTGAATATTTTCACACCAACTGGATGGATGGTGAATAGTGTGAATAGAGTAATAAGAAAATTAGGGGGATGGTAAACAGAATGTTCAAAAATACCACTGACGCACTCCTTTATATAAGGGTGAGTAGTAATTTAGATCTGAATTATTTAAACGGGTACAGGGCAAAAACCCTTTAAAACCTGACTTACTAATAAAATGCCAGTTACCTCATGATTGATCTACAGCTTCTCCTTGCAACGCTTGGCGGAATAGCACTTTTACTGATCCTGGTTACCCGGTATAAAATCAACGCATTTATTTCCCTGCTGATCGCCAGTATTTTTGTTGGTATTGCGGCCGGTATGCCTCCCTCATCCGTTATTGATAGCATTCAAAACGGTATGGGCGGCACGCTGGGATTTGTGGCAACGGTTGTTGGGCTGAGCGCAATCTTCGGCCAGATCCTTCAGCACTCTGGCGGAGCTGAAGCAGTGGCAAAAAGCATGCTCAAAAAGTTTGGGAAGGAGAACGCGTCATGGGCAATGGTGATTACAGGTTTCTTTGTGGCGATCCCGGTTTTCTTCGATGTGGCCTTTATAATTCTGGTTCCCCTGGTTTATGCGCTAAGTCGCGACACTAAAAAATCCCTCCTCTATTACGGTATACCGCTGCTCTGCGGGCTCGCCGTCACACACGCATTTATCCCTCCCACTCCCGGTCCCATTGCTGTTGCCGATATCATTGACGCAAATCTCGGGTGGGTAATCCTGTTTGGTTTCATCGTTGGTATTCCAACAGCCATAATAGCCGGACCGATATTTGGAAAATTTATCGGAGACAGAATCCACGTGCCGGTCCCGGAGTATATGGAGCTGGACGAGGAGGAGAAGCAGTCCGATAAGCCCCTGCCCTCATTTGGCCTTCTGATCAGCATCATCACCGTTCCGCTGATTTTAATTTTGGGTAACACGCTTACCGGTGCCATTGTGGAGCAGGGACATTGGCAGGCCGGTTTTCTTTCTGAGACAATTATGTTCATCGGCCATCCATTTGTTGCGCTGACCATTGCAGTGTTAATTGCACTCTACTGGCTGGGTGTCCGCCGCGGATCTACGCGTGAACAGCTCTCTGAACTGAGCATGGAAGCGATGAAGCCGGCCGGTGTTATCATTTTGATTACCGGGGCCGGTGGCGTGTTTAAAGAAGTGCTGGTAGACAGCGGCGTGGGTGAGATGCTCGCAAACGCCATGGCCGAAATTGGCCTGCCCGTTATTGTTTTGGCCTGGCTGATTGCCGCCGCGGTTCGGGTCACACAGGGTTCAGCCACCGTGGCAATGATTACAGCAGCCGGAATTATCTACCCCATCATGATCCAGTTTGACCTGAGCGAACCGCACAAAGCGCTTGTGGTTCTCTCCATTGCAGCCGGGGCAACCATTATGTCTCACGTAAACGACAGCGGCTTCTGGCTGGTCAATCGATATTTCGGAATGAGCGAAAAAGATACCCTCAAATCCTGGACGGTGATGGAGACGAT
>CAZKIZ010000460.1:0-2484 GCA_964552935.1 uncultured Rhodohalobacter sp.
TTGACTTCCCATTACACCGGAACCGAGGATGACGACGTTTTGAATGTTGAATTTACTTGTTGGCATTACTTGATTTTTTGGGTGAAATGATGATTTAAAATTTCCCCTCTCGAGCCACACTTGGTCACGATTTTCGGGGAGGGGAAAAGTAAAGGGGCAAAGCCAGCTTTGTTAAATAAGGGGTGTGTTCCCCGGATGCAAGTCAGGGCTGATTCAGTTTCACATCTCTAGCCATTTTCAACACACCCCTGAGATTCAGAAGTCGCGCTCTGCGCTCTTCTTCATCTCTGTCCCCTCTCGAGAGGGGAGCATCTACACATTTTAACTAATCACTAAAAACTCAAAACTACTCATCCACATACATCGAGTTAATCTCTTCTTCGTATTTTTCATTAATAACTGGCCGTTTCACTTTCTGGGTGGGTGTGAGTTCGCCTCCATCAATCGAAAGCGCTTCTTTCAGAAGCACAAATTTTTTCACTTTTTCCCATGGTGCCAGCTCTTTGTTTGCTTTATCTACCTCCTCCTGGATCAGACTGACAACTTTCTCATCCTTATGGATCGCCTCATCGGGAGTGTACCCGTCGCGTTTGAGCCTTTTTTTCACGTTCTCATAGGCCGGTACAATCAGGGCGGCGCAGAATTTTCGCTGATTGCCAATAACCACCACCTGGTCGATATACCCGCTGTTTATCAGCCGGTTCTCTACATTTTGCGGAGCTACATACTTACCTGTCGAGAGTTTAAACATCGATTTCTTCCGGTCTGTGATGTAAAGAAAACCATCATCATCGATCTTACCGACGTCACCGGTTTTAAACCAGCCATCTTTCGTCATCACCTCATCGGTCTTATCGGGAAGTTTATAGTAGCCTTTCATCACGTGAGGGCCTTTTGTCAGAATCTCCTTGTCGTCGGCAATCTTAATCTGTACATCATCCAGCGGTTTTCCCGAAGAACCAATTCTCATCTCGCCGGGACGCTGTACGGTAATCACCGGTGAGGTTTCCGTCAGCCCATATCCCTGCACGCAGATAATGCCGATCGCGTTCATAAACTTAAACACTTCCGGTGAGAGCGCAGCACCGCCACTCACCACACCGCCGAGATTGCCGCCAAACAGCTCACGTATTTTGCTGTAAATCAGTTTATCTGCAAGCTTGTGCTTGATGCCGTCCAGCCCCGAAGGTGGATTTTCAGGATTGTAATCCTCCGTTCTGTAGATGGCCCAGTAGTAGAGATTTTTCTTGACGCCGCTCAGCTCCTGGCCCTTCACCTTCACGCCGGTCTGAATTTTTTCGAGCAGCCGCGGCACCGTGGCCAGGAAGAATGGTTTTACATAGGCCATATCGTCGCGAACTTCCTCAATCACCTCAATGTAGTGTATTTTACAACCCATGCTGATGTACATGTAGGTGATCATCCGCTCAAAAACGTGTGAAAGCGGAAGGTATGAAAGCACGTGCTCGCCGTTGAAACGCTCTTTATCAAACGGAAGTTTTTCCAGTGACCCACGCACGTTCGAAGAGATATTATTGTGTGACAGCATCACCCCTTTCGGCACACCCGTCGTTCCTGAGGTGTAAATCAGCGTTGCCAGGTCATCCGGCTCAATTGAATCCCGAAGCTCTTTTAGCAGGTCGGGCTTCTCTTTTCTGAGCTTCTCCCCTTTCTCCAGGATCGCTTCAAACGGCTTCAGTTTCTTATGTTTTGATCCAAAAAGAGAGATGATCGCCTTCACCGATTTCACATCTTTGATGATAGGCTTGGTTTCGGCAAACATCTCATCGGTAGACACAATGTGAACCTTAGCTTCGGAATTCTCCAGAATATATTTAATCTGTTCTCCGGGCTGTGTGGTATAGATCGGCACATTTGCAGCTCCCAGGCTGAGTATGGCCAGATCACATATCAGCCATTCGCTGCTGTTTTCTGCGTGTATCGAGACCTTGTCCCCACGCCGCACACCAAGGTCGTACAGGCCATAGGCAAACTTCTCCACTTTTGTTTTAAATTCTTCAACGGTTGTTTCATGCCAGCTGCCACCCCGTTTTGTAGAGGTAAACATACCGGTTTCGGCAGATTCGATTCCCCTGTAGAGAAGAGTTGGTAGCGTTTCGGGAGAATATTTCATAGCTAAATGATTGGTTTACAGGCTTTAACGTAAGGTTAACACTGTTACCCTAAATTTACACTTTGACGGGACTTTTAAAAATTAGTTGTGAAAAAAATTATTAGCGACTTTTACAGCCCGGAGACACCACTGAAAATTTGATTTATCTCACTTTGACCTGCTCCAATTTACGCTCACCTTTTAGTCTGTACTATTCACAACCAGATTTTGTGGTGAATAATGCAGGTTAGGTGACAACATCTTATTTTAATTTTTAAAAACAAACCAATCCATACCGCATGCAGATAGAAGAAGAGATCAGATCGAAAGCCGAACAGCTGTTAACATCAAAACAGAAAAGCATGGGGGAT
>CAZKIZ010000461.1:0-2478 GCA_964552935.1 uncultured Rhodohalobacter sp.
TAACCACTTCCCCAAATCACTCCACCTTCACAGGATGCACCCAGCCAAACGGATCATCCAGCTTACCGTACTGAATACCGGTAATGGTGTCGTACATCTTCTTGGCAAACGGGCCGATCTTCTCACGATCCAGCTCGATAGTATTCCCATTGTGATGAATCAGTCCAACCGGGGAGATAACCGCTGCAGTACCGGAGCCGAAAATCTCTTTCAGGCTGCCGTCTTTGTGTGATTCAAACACCTCATCAATCGTGATCCGGCGCTCTTCAACATCCACATTCCACTCTTTTGCAAGTGCAATTACGGACCGGCGGGTAATTCCCGGAAGCACGGTTCCGCCCAGTTTTGGTGTGATGAGTTTGTCACCAATAAGGAAGAAGATGTTCATGGTGCCCACCTCTTCAACGTATTTATTCTCTTTGGCGTCAAGCCAGAGTACCTGCGTGTAGCCCTCTTTTTGGGCCTGTTGTGCCGGCAGAAAGCTTCCGCCGTAGTTGCCGGCTGCTTTCGCTTCGCCCGTTCCGCCTTTTACGGCTCTTACAAAATGGTCGGTCGTGGTAAGGCTGACCGGGTTGAATCCCTCTTTGTAGTACGCTGCAACCGGGCTGGTAATCACCATGTAGCGATATTTTGCTGCTGCCCGCGCCGCTATGTACTCTTCCGATGCAAATACGAACGGACGCACATATAGCGCGTGACCGTGAGTTTTTGGTACCCATTTATGATCAATCCGGATCAGCTCTTCCAGGCTTTCAATAAATGCACTCTTCTCCATAGCGGGAATGCACATCCGTGCGGATGAGTTGCTGATCCGCTCATGGTGATCTTCAAGCCGGAACAGATTGATCGTATTGTCATCCACGTAATACGCCTTCATCCCCTCAAACACCGCCTGTCCGTAGTGGAGGGAGTACATGGACGGATGAAATGAGATAGGGGAGTAGGGCACAATAGCGGGTTCCTGCCATGCATTTTTTTCAAACTTCATATCAATCATGTGATCGGAAAACTGCCTTCCGAATTCAAGATTGTTGAAATCGATGGAGGAGAGCTTACTTTCTTTCGTTCGGGTAATTTGCATGGCCGCAATTGTGAGTTTGAAATTATTAAATGATATTGGCGGAAGATAACAGGTTTTTAAGAAACAGTTTAAACCTCAGTTCATATTTTAAATTATGATCGAAAAGTCCCTCTTGTCAAAGGGGGATTGTCCCGTAGGGAAGGGGGACACTTCAGGATACAATCCATAATTTGAAAAAACTTTTTCTGAAATATTTGGCATAAGATCCAGAATGATGAACTTTAATTTAGTCTCAGTTGTCCCTTTTTGCTTGCCCAAAAACGGACGCAAAAAGGGCACAAACATTCAGAACTCGCTTGGGCGGAATTTTGATATAAACACGGATCTAACTACAATTCCGCCCTTCACTCAAACAATGAATGTTTGATCAATGGGTGAAGTGATTCTTTTAGGTTTTGTTTAATTGAACATTGATTAAGAAATAAACCAACCAATCCATGAAAACAACGATTCTACTATTTTTGATATCTCCGCTTTTTTTGGCTGACCTGCTATCCGCACAATCCCGTAACGATATCAGACCGGATATTCTGCCGATGCGTGATCGTGCGGAGGTGATGGACCGCTGGACAGAGCATCGTCTCGATAATCTAGTGCCTGAACTGATGCGCCGTGAGGGGATCGATATGTGGGTGCTGGTGGCTCGAGAATACAACGAAGATCCTGTACTTCTGACGATGCTTCCGGCTACGTGGCAGTCATCCAGAAGAACGACGATTCTTGTTTTCTATGATCCCGGAGATGGGCGTGATCTCGAAAGATTTGCGGTTTCAAGATATGATATCGGTTTTTTTGAAACGGAGTGGTTTCCGGATGAGGAGCCGGATCAGTGGAAACGGTTTGGCGAGCTTGTTGCAGAGCGAAATCCTGAAAAGATCGGTGTAAACTTCTCCGAACATTTTGCGCTGGCCGATGGAATCAGCTTTACGGATTACAATCATCTGAAAGAGAGCCTTACCTCTGAGCTGCAGGAGCGGATCGTATCGGCTGAGAACCTGGCGATCGGATGGCTGGAGACTCGCACGGAGGAGGAGATGGCGGTCTACCGGCAGATCAACCGCATTGCGCACAATATCGTGGCCGAGGGGCTGTCTGAAAGGGTGATCACACCGGGAGTTACCACAACCGAGGACCTGCAATGGTGGTATCGCGAGAGGATTCGGGATCTCAACCTAACCACCTGGTTTCACCCGTCCGTTTCGATCGATCGTTCGGAATCACCGGAACACACGGGAGATTTTTCAGGTCCTGCAGACACAGATGTGATCATGCCCGGCGACATCGTGTGGATGGACCTTGGCATCGAGTATCTCGGCTTGACCACCGATACGCAGCGGAACGCTTACATTCTGCGCCAGGGTGAAACTGAGGCTCCCGAAGGATTACGCAACGCGCTG
>CAZKIZ010000462.1:0-2471 GCA_964552935.1 uncultured Rhodohalobacter sp.
GAAAGAATTTAAGTGCAAAGGAAGAGAGGTTTTTTTAGAAGGTGAAAAAAATTATTTAAAAGAGCCCAATTTTGAGAGTAGAAATAGACATTATACACTTTAGAAGTCAATTCGCTTAACCCAGTCTTAAAGTATGTTATTTGTAATGAGGCTTATTTTTAATCTCCAACAGATTTTTCCAAACCTCAACAGCCAAAAAGAAACAGTAAGTTTTTCTAAAGTACTTCCTATCGGAGGTAATAATTCCTCAAAACATTTAGCTGTTACATAATCTCAAAGTAATCGCACGATTGAGATGTTCTTTTTGTTGAAGCCACTGATATGCAACGCTCTACAAGCATAATAAACTGAACTGGTATAAATAAAAAAACGATAACTTATGATAAAGAACCGATTAATTGCTTTTTTAATCACGACTAGTCTACTGATTGTAGCAGGCTGTGGAGATTATGAGCAGCCTGAAAGTAGCGCGCAGTCTCAAAGTAACAACGAATTCGAAACCCGAACTCTTAGCTCTCAATATCAGGAAATGACGCTGGATCGTATTGCGGGTCCGTTTGATCAGCCATGGTCAATAGCTTTCTTGCCTGATAACCGCATACTAGTCACTGAAAAACCCGGACGACTGGTAGTTGTTGAAAACGGAAATTTAACTACTGTTGAGGGGACTCCTGAAGTCCGCGCAACCGGTCAGGGAGGACTTCTCGAAGTGCTTCCCCATCATGATTATGAAAACAGTGACTGGATCTATCTGACCTATTCCAAACCAAATGGAGAAGATGAAACGGCAACAGCACTTGTGAGAGGTCGCCTGGACGAAAACAATGCGTTTGTTGATATGGAAGAGATTTTCGTTCAGAATCGGTATTCATCGCCCGGTCGCCACTATGGATCGAAACTCGCGTGGCACAATGACGGCACGCTGCTGATGTCTGTGGGAGACCGTGGCGCAGATCCGCCGAGAGCTCAGGATACCGGCGATCACGCAGGAACACTTCTTCGACTGAATGACGATGGATCCGTGCCGGACGACAATCCATTTTTGGATGACCCGGATGTTGCGAATGAAATATATAGCTACGGTCACCGAAATATCCAGGGACTGGTCGTTGATCCGGAAACAGGTGATATTTGGTCGACGGAACACGGACCCCGGGGTGGAGATGAGCTGAACTACCATCAGCCCGGCGAAAACTACGGATGGCCAACGGTAACGTTAGGGCGTGATTACAGAACTGAAGGGCCGTTTCCGGATGCCGAGGCTCGGTCGATGGAGGGCATGGTTGATCCGGTTTATGAATTTCTGCCAACTCACGCTCCTTCGGGACTTGTACTTGTAACTTCAGATCAATTTCCGGCGTGGGAAGGAAATCTGCTTGCAGGCGGTTTGAGAAGCGAACGTATCCGTAGACTTGTCCTTTACGAAGATGACGGTCTTGAAGTTATTCACGACGAAGAGCTGCTGCTAGGAGAAATTGGCAGAATTCGGGATGTTCGCCAGGGACCCGATGGTAATCTATATGTTATAAATGACAGTGATGAAGGGTATCTGTACAGAATTTCACCCGCTGAATAAATTCTATCTCTTGTTTAAACAATACCCGGCCCCTCAGCAGTGAGGGGCTTTTTTTATGGTATTTTGTACCAATACAAATCAAAGATCCATTTACAACATTGCCACATTTCTTTTTTTAGCACTCGCATTTGCCCAAAGTTGGTTACATTTAATGATGAAGGGCAGATTTGTGTAAATCAGCGGAGTAATAGTGTGAGTGGCTCAAAAAAAAATACGGCAGAGAAAAGCAATAGAAAATGGTACATCCTGGCAGGGTCGATACTGGTTATCCTGGCAGCAGGTATGTTGCTGGTTAGCTTTATAGCCGAACCGAAGCTCAGGGAATCATTAGAGGAGAGGGGAGACGTGGCGCTGGGTCCGGATGTAGATCTGCAAATCGGCAATCTTAGTATCGGCTATTTTCCTCTTTCTGTTACGTTATATGATATTGATATCGGTCCGGCCGGAAGCCTTAGGGATGCTGAAGGCGCGAAAATTACTACGGTTGAGAAAATCCGCCTGTCCGGTATCAGCCTCCGTAAGTTTCTCATTGATGATACCATTTCAATTCGCGCTGTTGATATATCAAACGCAGATTTCCATATACTGCCGGAGAGAGTGGCCGCTTTGTTTCGCAGTGATGATGAATCTGAAGACACAGATTCTGACGTTCTGATCGGCTCTGTCTCTGTTACCCGTTCTCATCTGCATGTGTACCGGGTAGCCGAAAATGATGCGCATACGGTTATACGAGATTTTAATTTTAAGGCTGGAAATCTGGACCTTTCTGCAGCGACGGATGGCTTAAATGAGATCGTGGGAAGTGCTGAGTTCGATGCTGAAAGTCTGTCTCATTTAATGGAGAGCGGACACTACAGATTGGAAGCTGATAATCCATCATATAGTACGCAATCCG
>CAZKIZ010000463.1:0-2470 GCA_964552935.1 uncultured Rhodohalobacter sp.
TTTCCTATTCTCTTTTTGTTACTCTGAAGCACTTATTGCAAATACTCCATTTTACAAATCAGACTCTGATACCTCCGCCTTCTCAAGACTAAATTTCTTTAATAACATATCAAATGCAGCTGGTTTAAAAATTCTTAGTGAAGAAAAGAGTTCTGAAAAGATTCAGATCAGACTCTGGCCTAAGAAATCATCCTAATAAAGAGCAAATAAATACGGTCCGTGAACTCATCTATATGTGGCGTAAAGATAGCCTTGAATAGGGAAATGCTTCATTGCTCTGGTCAATGATTTTACCCGGATCATTCACTAATATTCATTCAGCTTTAGTAATTATTATTTTTTTGGCAGATATTACCCTTCATCCCTGCATCTGCTTATCAGAAAAATGGATAAATATAACATCACTTTACTGCTTAATGACTTAAAGGATAATGATTTAAAAGTAATTGACAAGATTTATCCGCTGGTATATGAACACCTCCGTAACGAAGCTCATCTGCAGTTGCGTCGTGAACGTGCCGGCCATACGCTGCAAACCACCGCACTGGTTAACGAAGCCTATCTAAAACTGGTCGATCAAAAAAAATCAACGTATAAAAACCGGTCTCACTTTCTGGCCATTGCAGCCATCGCTATGCGGAGGATACTGATCAGCTATGCACGGAAAAAGAGTGCGGAGAAACGGGGCGGTAATGAGCCTGCGGTAACCTTTACCGATGGCATGGCACCCTACACCGCCCGGCTTGCGGAGATGATGGATCTGGATGATGCCCTTCAGAGACTGGAGCAGATGGATGAACGCCAGGTGAAAATTGTGCAGTACAGGTTTTTTGGCGGAATGAATTACAAAGAGATAGCCGATGTGATGGGCGGAACCGAACACTCAGTGCGATATGATTGGCGCGTTGCTCGTGCCTGGCTAAAGCGGGAATTGGGGAGCGGGTGATTCGGAGCATGAAAATAGGTGAATTATAAATCGAAAATCGTTACGTCGTTAAATCTTACAAATCGCCAAATCAATCGACTTTGGATATCTGGCTTAGTTGTAATTCATTTTGATTTAGCGATGTAACGATTTTTTAAGGAAAACTTCACCAGCTTGCACCAGTTTTTGCGCGTATAATATAGCCGGTTCATGTTCTTGCAGAGTTTAGCTGATGAAACGCAGATTTACGCTGAGAATCCAAGCATCTTACATACGTATCGTTTCTTACTTGTTCGAGATTCAAAGATCAGGGTTAGTTAAACATTTCTACAAGTGTAATGGTGCATCACAATTAATACTAAAATCCATGAATGCTGATCAATGGAAAAAAGTAAAAACACTTTTTAAAGAGATTGTGGATCTGGAGCCGGATCTGCGTACAGAACGCCTCGGGTCGGTGAAGACTGAAGATCCACTTCTTTATGAAGAGCTGCTCTCTCTTCTGAAGGCCGATTCGGAAGAAGGCTCTTTTCTCGACGGATTCGCAATTGAGCAGGTAGACCTGTCCGAACTGGTTCCGCTCAACGGGGTTCAGATTGGCCCTTTTCAGATCGAAAAACAGATCGGTTCCGGCGGCATGGGCAACGTGTACATTGCGCATCGTACGGTGGGCGGATTTGAGCAGACTGTGGCCCTGAAACTGATCAAATACGGTATGGGTACGGAGCCGGCCATCAGCCGTTTTCTGAATGAACGCAGCATTTTGGCACGTCTTCAGCATCCGCACATTGCCAGATTAATTGACGGCGGCATCACAGAGGAAGACCGGCCCTGGTTTGCTATGGAGTATGTGAAAGGTGAAACCATTCTATCCTATTGTAAACGAAAGAATCTTTCCGTCGAAAAACGTCTCAAACTATTTCTGGACGTGACCGAAGCCGTTCAGTATGCGCATAAAAATCTTATTGTTCACCGCGATCTGAAGCCGGGAAATATTATGGTAACGGGCGACGAAGAGAAGCCAAAAATCAAGCTTCTCGATTTTGGAATTTCTCAAATCCTGGAAGACTCGGAAGCCGAACATACCCGTGTAAAAGCGATGACCCGTGCCTATGCCTCTCCTGAACAGCTTAGCGGTGAGACCACATCCACAGCAACGGATATTTATAGTTTGGGAGTTGTATTTCATGAACTTATCACCGGATGCCATCCTGATGAGGCATTCAGGACGAAAGAGTGCAAGCCTGCGCCATTGCCACGTGAGCTGAATGCTATTGCCGAGAATGCCATGCATACTGATCCTGATAAACGTTTCGAAAACGCCTCCGATCTGGGAGATGATATCCGATCATGGCTCGAACATCGCCCGGTATCTGCCTATTCAACAGGAACCGGGTATCGCCTTAAAAAATGGACAAACCGTAATCGTGCGGCATCCTTCATTGCAGTTTTCTCTCTTATTACTGTCGTAATTCTTGTCGTTGTTTATACTCAGGAACTGAAAAGTGAAACCGAACGCGCCCAAAACGAAGCCATCCGGGCACC
>CAZKIZ010000464.1:0-2464 GCA_964552935.1 uncultured Rhodohalobacter sp.
AATTCCACCTTCAGAAAAAGCATAGCTAACCGGATTTGCAAGAATCTGATCACTTTCTGAATGTGGAATTTGATTCATCAAATTCAAAGATATGCTCTCATAATCAACTGTTTCGGGCTCCGAAAGAAAGTATCCCACAGCTAACAGTATAATTACTATAATAACAGCGCTGATAATAATTTTTTGCCAAAAATTCATCATATATTTATTTCAGAAGATTACAACTCACCACATTCAATTTTTGGTCCCGGATTTCCAGTTGTACCACAAGTAAAAGTACAGGGGCCTTGCATGAATCCTGAACCACTGCAAGATGCTCCGTCTTGACAATTTGATAAATTATCACAACTAAGACCTCCACTACCACAATCTTCCTCACATTCTTCCGGATCAGTTGGCGGATCAGCAAATGCAGAAGCAACGAACATGCCGATCTCAAAATTTAAATTTTCTATTTCATGTTGAACCTTTTCAACGTTAATTGTCAGTCCAACCAAAAATGTGAGTGTTAAAGAGAATATTATTTTTTTCATCATAACAATTTGGATAAGAGTTCATAAATCTGCTTACCCTAAATTTTCACTTCAACTATCAAATCACAATAAGCACATCTGCCTATTATACTAAGCACATGTGCGTAGTTTTGAACTCGTTTATGCACCAGTTATTCATTTAATATCGCCATTTCTAAGCTTCCAAAGCCATTTCATCAATCCATGGCGGCCACGAATGCCCAATTTTTCGCAAACATTGATTCTGTGTTTCTGAATAGTTCGCGGCGACAGGTGCAGATCCTTTGCAATCTCCTTGTTCGAATACCCTTTTTCTACCATTTTCAATACTTCTATCTCCCTCGGTGATAAAATCTCAAGGGCTTCCAGGTAGGTTTTGCGGTTGGTTGGTTGGTTGGTTGGTTAGACTCTGCCATACGGATGAATTTTGGGGTTTTCTATTGATGAATTATTTTTCGCTCTATACAACGTATTGTTGGTTTCTTAAATAGTAAAATTAAATAAGAAGGGCAATGTGTTTTTATGTGTCATCAGGGGGCAGCGGATGGGTCTCTGCGGAAAAGAAGCACTCTTATGAGGCATTTGATCACAATAGAAAAAACGTACCCTGTGATTCTCCTATACAAAGAAATGATTTGACCTTAAAACAGCAATACCTATATTGAGTCTATAAGGCACACGGGTATATGCGATATTTTGACTGGAATGAAGAGAAAAACCGCTTGCTCAAAAAGAGAAGAAATATCTCTTTTGAAGAGATCGTTTTATCAATTGATAGTGGTGGATTGCTCGATATTGTCGAACATCATGATCAGAATAAATATCCGAATCAAAAACTATTGATCGTTGAGGTAGAAAACTATGCGTATGTTGTGCCTTTTTCACTATCTGACGAGACATATTTTCTGAAAACCATATATCCCAGACGAAAGGCAACTCAAACATATATCAATAAGGAGGAATCATAATGGATTACCTGGACAAAGATGAAAAAGAGATCATGGAATCCTATGGAAATGGGGAGTGGGTTTCTTCCGTAGATGAATTAAAGGAGGAAATAAGGCATGCAGCCAAAAACAGCACGTTAAAAAATAAGCGAATCAATATTCGACTCACCGAAAAAGATTACCACGATATTCAGGTTAAAGCGATGGAGGAAGGT
The DNA here is from genome assembly GCA_964552935.1 of uncultured Rhodohalobacter sp. Taxonomy (GTDB): domain Bacteria; phylum Bacteroidota; class Rhodothermia; order Balneolales; family Balneolaceae; genus SW132. Next base: position 1,675 of record CAZKIZ010000464.1, read on the forward strand.
GTACCCTATCAGACGTTGATTTCAAGTATTATACACAAGTATAATAAGGGTGAGTTGAAGACAGATTCCTAAAGTAATTCTAAAGCCAGCGAATAAGTCTCCATGGAACCGAACATGTGTTATCAAACTGACCGGCTTCAATCAATAAACTCATGTGATAACTATGGCAAGGTTCAGTCATCAGTTTCCTTCAGCCTCTTTACGTCCAGCTTATCCTGGTCTCTCCCGACAGCAGTTTTATTTTTTATTAAGTCCGTTTTACCAATTACGTGGATGTCTTGTTCACCGTATGTAGCTTTGGTTCTATTTTTCCAGGCTTCGTGAAATGATACGCCTTCAATATCGTTCAACAAATCAACTCTGTAGGGAGGCATTCCCAACTGTATCACCCGCCCCATTACTAAGAAATCATCCTTATCCAATTGAAGGGAACTGAATCCAAAATCCTGAATAACGGAGAAAAGTTTCTCAGCGTTTTCTTCATCCATTTGGTAAAATAGATCAATGTCTTTTGTATAGCGAGGTTCCGCATAAATAGCATATGCATAACCTCCCACAAGCAGGTACTTTACCTTATTCCGGTTCAATAATTCGAATAACTCTTCGAAGTCCTTGCTCGTTTCCATCCTCTTTGGGGTTTAGTTTATGCCATGTTTTCCGAATAGCTTCCAGCGCCATCAATCTCTCCTCCGGCGTTTTATTTCGCCAATACTCCCTCTCATCTTCAACCTGCTGAGGATCTTTACGGTGGTATTTTTTGACGTATTTTTTCATAACCAATGATAGTGAA
>CAZKIZ010000465.1:0-2461 GCA_964552935.1 uncultured Rhodohalobacter sp.
GTGCTTTAAACAGATCATCTGTCCGGGCAAGACGGATCAATAAAGCTTTGGGCCTGGAAACTGTGTATATGCAGGATCAAACCCTTGTCAAGGCTTATCCGGATGGAACGGTAAAATCAATCCGGAAAATTGATAATAAGTCTGTTAATGGCTTAAAAAAGCCTTTAGTAATTAAGTAAGTCTATGGCAAAGCCAAGATTGCGAATGTTTGCCGGTCCGAATGGATCGGGTAAGAGTGTGTTAATCGAAGAGCTGAAAAATAGTAAGATTCCTTTGGGTCCGGTAGTGAATGCAGATGAGATCAGAAAGCAACTCAAGAATAGAGGCTATCTGGATTTAATACAATTCAGATTAAAGAACATTCAGCAGGAAGATTGGGAAAAGGCACTAAAAGAGATAGCGGAGATAAAAAACCGATTAAAAAAGATACCCACAATACCGGAAGTTCACATTAAAGAAAATACGCTGATCTGTAAAGATGTTGATGATGCGTATCATGCTGCATTGATTACCGATTTTCTTCGCCATTGTTTGGTTCAACAGAATGTCAGTTTCAGTTTTGAAACTGTAATGTCTCATCCTGCAAAAATTGAATTTTTAGCCCGGATATATCACCAAGAAATTTTTCGCCGAAAAACACCTTGTTATTTCGATAAGTACTTGAATATTGGTCTAACCTATTATATTACAATTGGTTACACAACTATTAACAAAATTACTGTGGAATATTCGGGTTAGAATTTGCCAGGCTAAAGGGATATACAACATATTTATATTATATCGCAACTGAAGCTCCGGAAATTAATATCAACCGAGTTGAAAACCGGGTAAAGAAAGGCGGGCATGATGTGCCGGTTCAGAAAATTCGAGATCGATATTATAGAAGTCTGAATTTATTGTTTGATGCTTTAAAAGCGACTGATCGTGCCTATCTTCTGGATAACTCAAAACGAAGAAATTCTGTTATCTTTGAAAAGAAATATGACGGCAGAGGATATCCAATTACAGAAAAACTGCCATCATGGTTCTATGAGTATGTTCATAGCAAACTTATTTGATGTAATGTAAGAAGTGTGGGTGGGTGAGGGAGTAAAGTGAGAGGGTTGGAATGAGTGGTAAATGGCTTTCAAAAATCCCATCTCTCCGTTCCGGTACGCATGTATACTGGCGGCGTAAAACTGAATCTTGCAAATAAATAAGTTAGATACGCCGCCCTTCCTTCCCAAAGCACACTGTCATGTTGAGCGGAAGCACGCGCTTTTGCGTGCTGGAGTCGAAACATCTCCTTGTTCCCGGGAGCAATCCTTTTGAGATCCATTCATCTGGAGCAAAGCCCTCTATTGGGGTAGAGTAAATTTAATTTTATTGAGTTATGTTGTACTGTATGTAGAAAAAATGATGAAATTATGGAATATAAAATAGCAGATCGAATAACGATAGATTCGGCAATTTGTAATGGCAAGCCGGTGATAAGTGGGAAAAGGATCACTGCACAAACTATTGTGGAGTTCCACGAAATAGAAGTAATCTTTCAACATTTTACGCATTTTTCGTCAATTCAGATCAGAATAGCTATATTGTTGCCATGAACTCATTAATTCAAAAGCATCAAACCACTCTGGAAATAATTTGCAGATCCTTACCTGTAGATACGCTATATGTTTTTGGATCCGGTGCAGACAGTTCACTACAGGATGAGAGCGACCTTGATTTTCTTGTACATTTTGAAAGTGACTTATCTGCTCAGGATTATGCAGATACCTATTTTTTGCTTCACAAAAAACTGTCAGCGCTTTTCAACAGAAGCATCGATCTGATTACGGAGCGGTCCTTGTCAAATCCATACTTTACCGAGAGTATCAACAGCAGTAAAAAGCTGATCTATGACAAAAAGCATCAAAAAATATCTGTTTGATATAAAGACCGCTATTATTTCGATTGAGGAATACGTTGAACCCTTAATTTCATTAGAAGAATATCAGCAAAATAAACTCATTCGCAGAGCTGTCGAGAGAGAAATTGAGATCATTGGTGAAGCAATGAACAGAATTTTAAAACTAGAGGAATCTGTCAATATCGAATACGCGCGTGAGATAGTGGATACCAGAAACTGGGTCATTCATGGCTATGATAATGTTGATGATAAAATTATCTGGGGAGTGATCACCAAATATTTGCCAAAACTTAAAGATGAAGTTGAAAATTTACTAAGTGATGAAGAATGATATGAAAGAGTGAGTGGGAGATGTAGTGCGTGGCTCCTGAATCGCGCATGGAATTTCTGCTTATGAACAAGGAAGAGAAAAATGGAGTGAATGAGTGATGGAGAGAAAGAGAAACACCCCCTGACTTCCGCATTGGGACACCCTATCAAAAATAAGAAATTAACTTTCCTGTTTTAGTCCTCCTTAACGTATTTACAAAACAAATGCTTAATCACGGGTTTAAATGTCTGGGTAAC
>CAZKIZ010000466.1:0-2457 GCA_964552935.1 uncultured Rhodohalobacter sp.
AAAACCGACCTGATTCTCTTTAACCCGCCCTGGGTGCCTATGCAGAGTGCAGGCAGCGGACTGGACAGGGCGATATATTACGAACCGGAACTCTTTAGCCGGTTTTTTGATGAAGCCAGCAATCACGTAAACCGGAATGGACGTATTGTAATCCTTTTTTCAAACTTCGCCCAGGTAGCGGGATTTGAACAGGAACATCCCATCGAGTCTGAGCTCAGACAAAGTGATCGGTATAAAAAAGTGATTCGAATCAAAAGAAAGGCGGCAAAGCCGTCCAAGAAATCTAAACGGAGAGATAACCGTAAGGGAGAGTATGTGGAGCTATGGGAGCTTGAGGTAAGTGTGGGATGAAATATTTCAGGCAGATTTAAAAAAGAACAAGATGTTCTGAATCACATTGAGTTTTATATTGAATTGTCTTTTCCATTAAGATCAGCCAAACTGAAAAATGATATAAGATGGAATATTTTCAACGTTATTTTGTTTGATCAGGAGTAGGCTTACAGTCTCAAAAACTTTTAATGGCATCCAGGTGAGATTTTTTTCGCCGTCCGTGTCCCGAAATCTAATTCACGCGTATGCAGTCGTCATTACATTGCAGGTTGTTTATTTTCTCCACTCTCTTTTTTGTTGGGTCACTTGTGATCCTCACGGATACGGCAGAAGCTCAGAATGATGATGAAATTCAAGTTGATTATTCGGTTCAAATTGAGCCCGGCTTGTTCTGGTTCAGCCGAAACGATGTTCGAATTCCCAATGACGGAGGCACGGAGTTTGATATGATTGGACTCATCAGCAGCAATCCCGCGCGCTATCTCCGGATTAGCCTAAACGCTACACTGGAAGAGCGCCATACGTTTCGGCTGGTTTTCGCCCCTCTGCAAAAGATAGGCTCCGGAAGCCTCAATGAGCCTGTTTTCTTTGAAGAGACCACGTTTGATGCGGATACTCCAACCGAAGGACTTTACCGCTTTAATACCTATCGCTTTACTTACCGATACACATTTTACGACCGGAACAGCTGGACCCTGGGAGCCGGTGTGGCCGGTTTAATTCGTGATGCCAGGGTAGAACTTACTCAGCCTGGGCTTACAGATTCAAATACAGATCTTGGATTTGTTCCTCTTCTGCACATTTACGCCGAACGGCAGCTGGGGGATCGCACATCACTTACGCTCGATGCGGAAGGTCTCGCATCACCACAGGGACAAGGACGTGCCTTTGACGCATCCCTAACGGCAAGCTTTAACGTTGTTGAGAACTGGCATTTAACGGCCGGCTACAGATTCCTTGAAGGAGGAGCCGACGTGGATGAAGTCTACAATTTTGCCTTTATTAACTTTGCGTCTATTGGAATCCGGCTTGATATTTGAGGTGACCGGCTTGGCTTTAATACACAGGAGCAGTACTTAACTGTTGGTAATGCACTGTCTAAAGTTTTGGTTGTTGTTTAGGTTTCTTGGTAGTTATATCACCATTTGGAAGCTGATAATATATTTTACCTCTCTTATAATACACATTGGCAATTCCGAGGCGGTGGTTTTCATCCTGAGCTTTTTTTACACCCCGGTTACCCAATTTTGTAATAAGAGGAGATAAATCTTTGCTATGTATGTTTGTATCACTCATAGTTTTTGGGAGCTAATTCATCAGCAATGAGTTCTTTTGCAAGCGTTGTTTTTCCCGATCCATTTGGACCACCTACGATGATAAGTTCTTTTTTAGGAAAAGGTTCAATCATAACAAAAGATAAACGAATATTGACAGATTGAGAAATGCACCTGAAACATAACTACACACCGGAAAGAAGTGCATCCGTGAGCTTTTGCATGTCACCAGGGGTATTATACACATTCGGCGATACTCGAATTGAATCTCCCCTGAAAGAGACAAGAATATGTTCTCTCTCCAGTGCCGACTTAACAATTTTATCATCGTGGTCTGCAGAAAGTCTCACTCCAAACAGGTGTGCCGACCGGTGATTTTCATCTTCTATGCGGAAACCGGCCTCGCGAAGTTGCTTTACTGGTTTTGAAATCAAGTCACGGCAATAGGCCTGGATATTTTCCACACCCCACTCGTTGAGCTGCTTCACGGCGGCCAGCATCATCGGCACAAGAATAAAGTTGCTGTGCTCGCCCACCTCGTATCGCAGGGCGCCGGGCTGATAGTGGTCGCTGTAATTCACCAGTCCCGCAAAATTTTCGCTTTCGTACCGGTTGATCCAGTTCTCCTCCACCGGTTTTCCATCGTCCAGCGCCGGACCATAATACGCCAGGCCGATGCTGTATGGGCCCATCAGCCATTTGTAGCCTGCACAAACCAGCGCGTCCGGCTGAATCTCGTCCACATCAATCGGAAGTGCTCCGACAGATTGCGTGCCGTCGATCACCAGCCATGCGCCAACTTCTCGCGTTCTTTTGCGGATCGCCTTCAGATCAAACAGCGTGCCGTCCG
>CAZKIZ010000467.1:0-2457 GCA_964552935.1 uncultured Rhodohalobacter sp.
CTCCTGCCTTTGTTAAGGACAGTAGATCACGCATCAAGTGCGAGATGACGCCCTTTTTGGACTGATTTCACCATTAGTTTTAATCGAATTCAGGTTACTAATAACTAATTCACCAATCACCATCACAAACTATTTTACAGTGACACTTTCAATATTCTGCTCAAAAGCTTTACTTCCTTCATAAATCATTAAAAAGCAGACATAAGCTATGAAAGAAAAAATATTGACCTACGAAGGCGAAGAGATTACGGTAAAATATGATGTCAATCGGTGCATACACGCAGCAAATTGTGTGAACGGGCTGCCGGAAGTTTTCAACCCTGAACGAAAACCCTGGATTGATGCCGACAACGCACCCGGAGAAAAGATAGCCGATGTGATTGAAACCTGCCCGACAGGTGCGCTTCAGTATGAGATGAAATCATCAGACCGCACAGAAACGGCTCCATCTAAAAACCGGATCCTGATGGAAAGTGATGGCCCCATCTACATGTTCGGCGATATTGAGGTCCAGGATCACGAGGGCAATATTGTACTGGAAGATACCCGCTTTGCATTCTGCCGCTGCGGCGCATCGGGAAATAAACCGGCATGCGACAACTCCCATAAAAAGATCGATTTTGAAGCCGGAACAGACGCCGATCCGTCTAAACTTCCGAGCCCCGCAAATGGCGAGCAGGGTAAGCTGATAGTAAAATTGATGAAAAATGGACCGGCGATTCTTGAAGGAACCTATACGGTTGAATCAAACACAATGGATGCCTGTACCAGCGATAAAGGCGTAGCACTCTGCAGATGTGGTGCATCCGGAACGAAACCGTTCTGTGACGGCAGCCATAAAGGTGTTGGGTTTGAGGGGTGATTTCCCTTCAGATATATGGATAAACGGGAACGTGAATATACCTCTGTGAAAAAAATATGAATGCAAGATCGATCATCGCTGCCGGTGCAGTTTTCATGGCTCTTGCCGTGGTATTTGGTGCGTTTGGTGCCCACATTGTTCAGGATATGCTTACACCCGATCGGTTTGAAGTTTATAAAACCGGCGTAGAGTACCATTTCTATCACTCGCTGGGACTTCTGCTGCTTGGAGTGATAATGATGAAAATGCCCGGCAACAGATGGCTGGTCTGGAGCGGCTATAGTCTCATGGCCGGAATCCTGATTTTTTCCGGCAGCCTCTACGTGCTCACGCTTACCGACACCGGCTGGCTTGGTGCCGTGACTCCGTTAGGCGGCGTTGCTTTTATTCTTGGCTGGATTTTTCTTGCAGTTGGAGTGCTGAAAGCAGACAGTAAGGTAAGCTGATCTGATCGGCAGGCGTAAAAGAGATCAATATCTCTTTAAAAGTTTCGTTAAATCGCATACAGATTATAGACAATGTGCCTAACCTGCAATTTTTTGTGAATAATGCAGGCTAAATTAAACACAGATCAAATCCCGAAACTATGAAAAAATCACAGCTACTCCTGTTGATCGTTTTAAGCTTTCTGTTACTGCCCGTGACTCTTCTCGCCCAAAATGAAATTGAACGAGAACGAATCTCACTTGAGGGGCTTCAGGAGTTTGGTTTTACCGCAAACATAGAAGGAAGCCGCACCATAGCCGATAACGAGGAGCTCACCCCGACTATAATCCGCCAGGGAGTAATCAATCAGCTTGTGAACGCAAACCTGAGATACGTTGCAGATGAGGAGGTTCAGTCATCGGCCGATATTCCGTTTCTCTACATGCACATCAACGCGATGGAGATGGATAACGGCCTGATTCCGTTTTCAATCGAGCTGAGACTCTACCAGCCGGTAAAACTTGTCCTCAACCGGGATTTAGAGACTGCCGCCAGCACCTGGGAATCGGGAATGGTTGGGCTTGTCTCTCACGACCGCCTGCCGGTAATTAACCAGGCCGCACAAAACCTGGTGGCAACGTTTATTGATGATTACCACAGTTCAAACCAAAACCGGCGAAGGAATTAGTTATGAATCGTTTTAAATTTTTTAGTGATAAGTTGTGAGTGATAAATTTTGAGTGCTGAGTAAAAAACCAAAAACCGATAACAAATAACCAATTCCTAAATCCCCTATCTTCCGACTCTTACAGGAGCACCAAAAAGCAGTCAACTCAACCAGGTCTGCTCCTTGACCCATGATACGCGAGGCTGGAGCCACGCGCTACGTAAACCCTGCCGGTGATTTTGCCGGTCCCGGCGAACGCCGGTGTAGGGGCCTAGCATAGGTTGACATAAATTTTCACTTAAAACTTGAATACTTATGTCTAAAAAATACCTTCGGCAACGCCGAACATTTTCACCTACCTTACGCAAGCAGGTTGTCGGGCTTATTGAATCCGGCAAACTTAATGTATCAGCGGCAGCTCGTGAATATGATGTCACAAGAAATACCATTTACCGCTGGATTCACCGCTACTCAACCTATAACAAAAAAGGAGCCGTACTCG
>CAZKIZ010000468.1:0-2452 GCA_964552935.1 uncultured Rhodohalobacter sp.
TAATGGATCTGACTACCATGATGACATTCTGGTCGGTTAACCGTTCGGAGTTCGGTGATTTTGAGGAGACTTTTGGGGATGAAATTCCATCAGGGCAGAATGAGCGGGTGCTGCCAACAGTAAAACTCGGGGCGGGACATTCGCGGGAATTTGGTGATTTTTTAATTACCGCAGCGGCGGATGTAGACGTACGGTTTGAAAACAGGCGGGCGTTTTTTATCAACCTGGGACGGGTCAGTTTTGAGCCGCATATTGGGTTTGAATCCACTTATAAAAACCGACTGAGCCTTCGCGCCGGCCTGACTGATGTCACCACCGATCCCAACAACAGTCTGTATATCTCACCAACACTGGGGGCCGGAATGCATCTGCGGGCTATTTTTATTGATTACGGCTTTTCTAACTTTGGCGGCGCAGCCAGCGTGCTCGGTGTTACGCACCGGATTTCCCTGAGAGTTACGATTTGATTTCATTCAGGCTAGTATCAAGCCAATGGAACAGTTCCATAAGTCATCGGATGAGTCATTCATGATTTATAGATTAATCCAGTGTAACTCGATTTTTATAAAAACTCATCCGATGACACCAAGCCAGTTCCTAAAATAAGAACTATGAACCATCGCATAATGATCGCGGGGCCTACGGCATCAGGCAAAAGCTCACTTGCTGTTTCGCTCGCGAGGCAGATTGGCGGAGAGATCATTTCCGTGGATTCACGGCAGTGCTACAAGCAGATCCATATCGGCACGGCTAAACCGTCCCAAAAACAGCTCGATGCTGTCCCCCACTATAATATCTCAAACCTCGATCTCCGCCAGGAAGACTCTGCAATGCAGTTTCACAGCCGTGCAGAAAAGTGGACGGCGAAGATTGAGGAGCGTGGAAACAGGGTTATCTATTGCGGGGGGAGTACCCTTCATCTTCAAAGCCTGATAAGGCCGCTCGACGATCTGCCGGCATCCAGCCAGAAAAATATTGAGCATCTCGAGAAGCAGCTGGAGCAGAACGGGGTTGAAGCTCTTTTTGCAAAACTTCAAAAAGTAGATCCGGAGTACGCCGGGGGAATGAATGGCACCAATCACCGCAGGATTATTCGTGCGCTGGACGTGTGGATGCAGACCGGCAAGCCATTCTCCCATTTTCACTCCGACAAGCCGTTCGAACGACCGCCGGCAATGAGCGTGTTTGCGATGCACTGGCCTCGTAAAATGCTGCATCAACGGATTGAAAAACGATGCGATGAAATGATTGAAAACGGCCTGGTTGAGGAGACACAATCGATACTGGAAAAAGGCTACTCCCCGGATCTGCAGGCGTTGCGAACGGTGGGCTACAAACAGGTGATTCAACTCCTGCAAGGCGAGATCGACCACGAACAGATGGTGAAAGACTTTAAAACCGCAACCCGCCGTTATGCCAAACGACAGATCACCTGGCTGCGGCGCTGGCCGTTTTTGAACTGGCTGGACCGCTCGGAAAAGAGCGAAGAGCAGCTCATCGAAACGATTCAACAACAGGTAGCGGCTGACATGAATAAAGGTTAACTTTCAGGCTGCAATCAAACCGCTGAAAACTTGATCTATGTATAAAGCCAACGTTAATATTACACTTCGAAAGTCCATTCTCGACCCTAAAGGAAAAGCGGCGCACCATGCACTGCAGAACCTGGGCCTAAATAGCGTAGACGGTGTCAGGATTGGAAAATTTATCGAACTCGACATTGACGCATCCACCGAAAAAGAAGCCCGCGAAATCGCTGACAACGCCTGCACTCAGCTACTGGCCAATGAAGTGATGGAAGATTTTGCTATTGAAATAACCAAAGCATCAGAATAATGACGGCTCCTGATCACATTTTAAGGATGCAGATGGAGGAAGAGTCCCCCAGGAAAGCTCCGGAAGTAGATGTGATGGATATGCCTGAAGAGGAGGCGTCTGAAGATACCCCGTGGAGGCTGGTCCTGTTCGATGACGATATCCACACCTTCGACGAGGTTATCAATCAGCTGATGAAAGCGCTCGGGTGCGATGTCGAGAAAGCGGAGGAGATCACCCTGAAGGTACATAACGAGGGTAAAGCCCTGGTTTTTGAAGGGGCATTTGAAGAGTGCCTGAAGATCAATTCCGTGCTGCAGGAAATTCAACTTATCACAGAAATTAAAGGATAGAACACGTGTCAAAACAGATCGGCGTAATTGTATTCCCCGGCTCCAACTGCGATCATGACGCCTACCACGCCATGAGCAAAGTGATGGGAGCAACCACAAAATTTATTTGGCATAAGGAGACCGATCTCTCAGGTGTTGACCTGCTGATTATCCCCGGCGGGTTTTCCTACGGCGACTACCTGCGATCCGGGGCCATCGCCCGTTTCTCTCCCATTATGCAGTCGGTTGTAGAGTATGCTGAAGCCGTCAATCCCGGGATGGGGATCTGCAACGTGTTCCAGTTT
>CAZKIZ010000469.1:0-2449 GCA_964552935.1 uncultured Rhodohalobacter sp.
GCCATAGAGCCCGGCAGCGCCAATCCCGCGGGCAATTTGAAAGTTTAAGAGAAAATCTGTGTCGATCTTCTCTTTTTCGATGGCCATATAGAGCTTGTCATCTTTTTGATAGAAATTGAAAAAGCCCTCAATTTTTTCTGCATCTTTGATGAGTTCATTAAATTTCGTGTCAGTGCTGCTCTCCTGCGCATACGTGAAGAGTGGTAGTAGCAGAACGGCAAAAAGGAGTGTTGCGATGGGTCTCATAGTTATCGATTTGTATTGGGGTTTAGAGCGATATCTTTATAAACTACAAACAAGAAACCTGAGCGTTTTTTAAAAATTGTATCTATTAACCTGAGTTCGATTAATAAATATGGTTACAGAAAGTCCCCCTTACCCCGCAGGGATCCCCGTGGGAGAAGGGGGAAAGGCACGCAAAGCGTGTCAGGGGGATGACCTGATAGGCGTTGATTAAACTAAATAACCACTTTTGAGAGCTCAAAACTCTACCATTCATCCCCCATTGCCCTCCGCCGGCTGGCGGAGGGACACTCCTTTATATAACTTAAATCAATAAATTAATTTCCATCTTAATCGAACTCAGGTTATTTAGCTCTGCTACATTCCAGGTATCTTTATTGAATATTTATCAGCAGAAATCAGCGACATACATCCCCGTAATCTGCGAGTTTTTTAAAAGGTTCTTCCGATAATAGAGTTAACCAAAGGAACCTACCCCTTAACCTGTTTTTTTTCCTCATACATTCTTTCAACAATGAGCATATGGGGCAGCGTTAAGACGCTAATCAGAATAAACATTAAAGAGAGAAATTGATTTTCAAGGTTTAGCGTCACGTTAACGCCCAAAAGCAGGGCCAATCCAAAAATTGAGACCAGGGTAAATGGCAGAGCTTTGATGTAAAACTGACCAACCGAGAGCGACTTTCCTTTGCTCTCGAAAAACTCCCTCATCTCGTTGATATGTCCGGCTGAATGCCAAAGCGCAAAGTAGAGGCCAAAGCCGATCAGGGGGCCGGTAATGTAGAGAACAGCAGCAAGCAGAGCGCTGTCTAAAACGTACGTGCCGGTCCGCTTCATCCTGTCAGTTACAATACCAAAAAGTGATGTGGTGATGTAAACTCCCGCAAGCATCGCTATGGCGATTTGCGGATCGGGCATAAAGGCACTGAACTGAGCCTGGCTAATTCTCATGGCATCAGCCATAATTGGGTAGGTAACGGTTGTATCAGCGAACACAATCAGGCCGATAATCAGCAGGCCGCGATTGACGTGAAGCAGCCGGTTGCCGGGCCTTTTTTTAACCAGGAAATCTTCCATATCAGCCTGGCCGAAATGATAGATGGAGATCACCAGGAAAAAAATCATTCCCCAGACCGGGTAAAAAATCCAGAGTGCCCCAACAACCACCATCACCAGCAGGTAGCTGGCGTAGAACAGCAGGTGATCTTTCAGTGTCTGATTGAGATTATAAAGCTCCGCCGCCATTACATGATCTATGGCGCCGTGCGGAATACCGATGATAAATACGGAGGCCAGCACTACCCAAATGGCGATCCCGTCCGTAAATTGTGGCGCAAGCAGTGCAGCGATAATAAACAGCACACTCGTTAGAACCGTAACCAAATTCAGAGTTGAATCGGAATGGCGCATCAGGCTCCGGTTAAAATGCGGTGTTTCATTTTATAGATCGCTTTGAAAAAAGGCGTGTAGGGGAGGGACGAGAAAATGGAGATCTCCTGCCCGGGATGCGTATCCTCTTCAAGAAACTGAAGTACCCGGTCAAAGCTGTTCCGTTTAAACAGATCGTGAAATATAGTTTTACACACCGCCGGGTCTGAATCGAGCAGGTAGAGGAGCATCATGTCGTACACGCGGAAACGGTAGTCGGAGCGGTTCGCCACAGGCGGCGTTTGCCCCTGTTCAAGAGCATTTACAATAGACTTGCAATGGCGGTGAATTCGGGTAAATGTATAACCGGTTGATGGTTTGGTCAGCCCGCCAACAGTACCGGTATTCATTACGCGGCTGTTGTACCACGGCGAGTAGCGGCGGTCTTCCATAGGGATAGCGCCGACTTCGGAGCGGGATGTTGTGTAGCACTCATCATTCAAATCGTACCGGTTTTTCAGGTAGCTTCGAATTCCGGCCAGGTACTCCTCTTCTGACAAGACATCTGCCGTAAAAAAAGTGTATTCAATGAGCGCTTCTGTTTTGGAAAAGGGCAGCACATAAAAAAAGGTGACACCATGTTTTTGAGAGGTATCAAAATCCATCAGCATCACTGTATTGGGATCAAAAACCGGCTCCTTTGTCTTAATCTCAAGCCCCATGAAATGCTGTTTAAGGCTGATATCAACCGGCTGCTTATTAAAGTCGGCGTGTGTGATGGCGCTTTGAAATACCCCCGCCCCCGACACACTGCCTGTGTCCGTATGAACCATACCCT
>CAZKIZ010000470.1:0-2445 GCA_964552935.1 uncultured Rhodohalobacter sp.
TACCGTAAGATCTTTATCGAGTGTATAAAATCCGTCTCCGATACTTTCCAGAATTTCATTTTTTTCTTCAAATGCCTGCTGCAGGGAAATTTCTGCTGATTTGCGTTGATGGATATCCTGGAAGCTACCGTAGATGCGCACGCATTTCCCGTTTGCAAATTCAGTTTCACCGATTGTACGAATCCACTTTTCGTTGCCTTTTGCGGTTATAATCGGCAATTCAAGATCCCATTCAGTGCCGTTACGAATTGCATCATCAACGGCCTTTTGTATAATCTCTCTCGGTTTTCCTTCTTTATAGTAGTTGATGGCGTTCTCCAGATCAGGTGTAAATGCCGGTTCTTCCTCGTGAATCTTCCGGGTAACATCTGACCAGTAAATCTTTTCTTTTATTAAATCTACTTCCCAGCTCCCGATTTTTGCAAGGCGATTGGCCTGTTCAAGCAGCTCCTCCAGTTTTTTCTGTGCTGTAACATCCTTTGCCACACTATACGTAACTTCTTCTTCACGAAATACTTTATATGACCACGCCAACCAGATTACGTTTCCTGATTTTTTTACATATCTGTTCTCAAAATATGATTTGTATTCACCACTGTTTGCAATCTCATACTTCTGTAATGTCTTCTCACGATCGTCCGGATGCACGAACTCAATAAACGGTGTTGAAAGCAACTCCTCTTCGGAGTATCCCAAAATTTCACACATAGCAGGATTCACCTTCTTCAAATATCCATCAAAACCAGCTACAATAATTCCATCCGGAGCTGATTCAAATATCCTTGAAAGCTCTTCCTCAATTTCTTTACGCTTTATTTCATTCGCGAGCTGATTTGCCAGCTCTATGAATAAATTCACATAATATCTCTCCTTTTTCAGGTCCTCCCTCAGTAATAAAACCAGTACCCCAATCACATTGTCTGCATCCATTACAGGAAAACTGAACGCAGATTTGAGGCCTGCTTTTGCGGCTTGCTCTCGCCGGATAAACGTTTCCAGTTCATCTAAGTTTCTCCAGAAAAGATTCTTTTTCTTCTCCCAGGTCATGCCGGGCAGACCCACTCCTTTCTGGAACGTGTTAAATTCTTTCCCTTCAACATATAAATCTGCCAAAGCAGCATGACCAATCGCATGGGCAGCAAGGTTCATCAATGCCTGGTCTCTGTCCACAAGCCAGAATTCAACTGTATCAAAGAGTTTAAGATTCGCTATTTCCTCCAGTGAAGTTTGCAGGGCTTCTTTTACGGTTTCTTCCCTGTTAAAAATGCGGCTGATTTCAGACGACAGAGATTCTTGCAGTTCCCTCAGCTTACGGTCGGTTATATCTTTTTGGATGGAGATAAAGTGTGTGCATTTGTCGCCTTCAAATATCGGGCTGAGCGAAATATTAACCCAGTATTCCTCTCCTTCTTTTGAGTAGTTAAGCAGCTCCACTTCCACGTTCTTTCGTTTCCGAACAGCACCGCGCAATTTTTGAAGCTGCTCTGATCCGGTATCAGATCCCTGGAGTATTCGGGGCGTTTTCCCGATCACCTCTTCGGCCTTATAGCCCGTCATTTTCTCAAAACCCCGGTTCACGTAGATGATTTCGGGGCCATGCGGCGCTTCAACCGGTTCCGCCTTCGTGATCAGCACCGCGTCATTGGCCTCGGTCACCACCGACTCCAACAGTTTGAAGTCCAACTCCGCCTGTTTTTCATCAGTAATATCAATCACAATGGAATCCCAGAGTATCTGCCCGCCTCTTCTGCTTACAGGGTTGCCCATTCCTTTTAGCCAGCGCGTGGATCCATCCGGGTGATTGTAGCGGTATTCACAAACCCATTTTGTGTTCTCATCTGCAGATTTTTTCATGGACTGAACCACACGATCCAGATCATCCTCGTGAATATTTTTCCATCCAAGGCTTGCGTCTTCAAAAATCTCACCGGGATTAAAGCCCAAAACCTGCTTTACTTCGCCACTCAGAAACTTCGACTTTTCAAATTTTTCGGATTCTGTAACATATCGATATATCACGCCCGGCACATTGTTCATCACACCCTTCAGGCTCTCTTGCCTCTCGCTGTTATCAAACAGGTCAATAAGCATCAGGCTGGCCATTTTTCCGCCATCGGGATCATCAAAAACAGAAGAGGAAAACTCGCACCAAAATCTCTCCCCATTCTTTCGAACTCCAATAACCTCGCCGGAGGTGCTGCCAACTTCTTCCCTCTCTTGTAGTTTTTTCTGCAATCCCGGTGAGTTTTCGTCAATAATCTCCTGCCTGTTCAGCTCTATGAGTTCCTCTTCGGAATATCCAAACATCCGGCACGCGGCCTGGTTCGCCTCCAGTATAGTCCCATCGGGGCGGGTGATAAACAACGCGGTTATGGAGTTCTCAAACAGTGCCTGGTATTTTTTATCTATTGGCATAAAGTATTTTATATCCTTCAAATAATTTAA
>CAZKIZ010000471.1:0-2430 GCA_964552935.1 uncultured Rhodohalobacter sp.
TGGTTTGATAGTCCCATTTCATCCAGTTCCAAACCGGATCGCTCGGCTTCTCGCAGCGCAGATCCATCCGGCCTGCTGACCAGGTATATGGTAGTAGAACCTTTATCCTGCAATCGCTTCAATACTTTTTTATATCGTTCCTGGCTTGTCTTAAGCGCTGATGAGGGTCCGATGCAGGACGCCCCGTCCGGATTCGACTCTATAAAATCGCTCCATGCAGCAGGCAGTTCCAGAAGCCGAAGCGTGTGGCCGGTAGGGGCTGTATCAAATATAATAACATCATATGGCTGATCATCCTCATCTCCTGCCACATACCGCGCAAATTCGTCGAACGCCGCAATTTCAGTTGTGCAGGCACCCGACAGCTCTTCCCGAATTTTCCCGATCTCGTGTTCAGGTAAAATATCCTCCATCGGAGATATCACACGGTTTCTGTACTCTTCAGCAGAAAGCTCCGGATCGATGTTTACGGCATGTAAATTATCAATGCCGTTTATCTGCGTGATTTTTTCCGTGACCTCTGTCTCGAGAACCTCCTTCAGGTTCGAAGCGGGATCGGTGCTTATGAGCAGTACGCGTTTGCCTTCATCAGCAAGCTTTACAGCTGTCGCACTCGCAAGCGAGGTTTTTCCAACGCCGCCTTTACCGGTGAAAAAGATGTAGGGAGTTATTTGCGGTAGATGTTTCATGATGATGGTTGTTTAAAAGATCTTGTAATTCAAATAGTGTAAAACAATTCGTTCATACGGGAGTGAACTGAGAGGTGGTTAGCAGGGCCATAAGCCATTATTAGATTCTTAATCCTATAAAAGTGAGACGCTGACAGGTCTCGCGAATCAATTAATTAACAACACCCACTTCCCGGGGCGCAACCGCCTGGCTGCACACCCAGTAGTTCATTAGCGGTTTGAAGCGTGGCCTGTGTCAAACGCTGACGGTTGTTGATGCCGCCCTGCATCGCCTCCATAAGTTGCTGGATGGACACCCCATTTTGCTCACCTTTTTGAAACAGGGCTCTCATGTTTTCTTCATTTCCTTCGGTTACCGCCAATTCCAATTCATGCAGCAGGCCCGTAACCTGTGCTGCTCCGTTTGTATTTTCAGGAGTGATTGCAAGCCAATCGCTTAGCTGACGCCGATCGGGATATCCGCCTTCGGATACGATTTCGCCATTGACTAAAAGCAGAGGCAGGCATTCGGTTCCTTCTCTCTTCAGACGGGATAGCACGGACGTATTCATTTTAAACGCCTCCGGTTCCTGCCCCAGGTTAAAGCGCTGTACGTCAATACCCTGAGATTTGAGCCATTTTACATCATTGGCAAAATCGACCACCTCATCATCTACGTCCGGACCGCACACTCCGGTACTGCAGCACATTGCGGGATCATAAACCTCCAGAAGGATCTTTGTTTCTGTCTTTGAATTCATTGGTTTTTGGTGAATTGGTTGTTGAATTTATTCTATCGTAAATTTACGATTAATAGAGCAGCAATCCAATCTTTGAATAATCCGGGATAAATGAACTAATTATTCCTGTTTGATGCGGGATCTACTCTCAAAAGAGATCGTATCACCAACGGATATATCCGTTCCTCTCAGCAAAAGCATGTTCTGGCCGAACATCACTTTTCCGTCTCTGTTTCGGTAGGTTGAAAGCGTGGTAAGCGGTTCCCTGCCTTTTTCCCCGGTTTGCTGATCAACAGTAGTCACCACACAACGGGCGCACGGCTTGGTGATTTTAAACCGGGCATCCCCAATGGTTACGATATCCCACTCATCTTCCTGGAAGGGGGAACCGCCCGAAAATACCAGGTTTGGGCGAAAACGGTTCATCGGTACTGGATTGCTGAGGCGGGAGTTCAGATCATCCAGCGATGACTGGCCGATTAGCAGGTAGGGCATGCCATCGGCAAAGCTGACCGATTCGCCATTCACCGCATATTCCGGCTGTAGTTTTCTCCTGGTGGATGGCGGCATGAACACCAGCTCGCACTCTATTTTCAGGACCTCAGAAAACCACAGGCTAATTCCTGAATTAACGATTTGCGCTTCAACACGATCCTCCCAGATCGTTACCATCCGGTAGCGTGCTGATCCTGAATCATACGGTACAAGAATCTGCCGGCTGGGATTTTCTTTGTCAAAAACGGAGATTCCCCCATCAGTGATCTTCGTTTGCAAAAGCGCCATCTCAGGGTGTTTTCGCTGGGTTAAAAACCGGCCATCCCGGTCTGTAAGCATCCAGCGGCGGTCATACTTTAATCCTTTCTCCTCAACTTTAGCTTTATCCAGACGTATTCCGCCAAGAGATTTTATCGGGTAGGTGTAGATGTCCTGCAGTTGTAATCTGTTCATAAGAGTAATCGGGTTCAGCTAGCCTGCATTATTCACAAATATTAGTTGATTTGTTTTATCACTTTGTCCATTAG
>CAZKIZ010000472.1:0-2413 GCA_964552935.1 uncultured Rhodohalobacter sp.
TACAGCTCCCCGGCATTCCGTGAATGGCTGATAGAGCTAAGTGAGTAATAAACATAAACAAATAGGATTTAATATTACTGCCCCCATTTTTTCTTAATCAGCTGAAATAGTAAAAAAAACTATGAATACTACCAATTTAACAACAATACAAAAATTATCCCTGTCGATGTTGCGTGTGATGGGAAGCGGGATCTTTTTACTGGCCGGAGCAGGTCATTTGACAGCCACAGCTGATACGGCTGCCAGGCTTGAAGAAGCTCCGTTTGGTTTTTTGGCAACATCCATTGCTTCAGCTGAACTGCTGGTCATCTGTTCAGGTATTGCTCTTTTGGGAGGTGGAATTCTTCTTTTAGCGGGATACAAAACCCACTATGCTGCGCTGCTACTTGCACTTGTGTTGATTCCTATCACACTTACGGTTCAGGTAAGTGGGCAGACTTTGGGTCCATTGTTTAAAAACATTGCCATAATGGGTATTCTAATTTTCTTCATGGTCAATGGCGCTCTGGCACACAGCATCGATACATTTATGGAGAGCAGGAAACCATTGAAGGATCACAATGATAGCCACAGTTTATAATCAAAACCCTTCCGTTAATTTCGCATGAACCTGACATGGTCTTCTATGAGGCAGACTCTTTAAACTCTTATCAGGCGCTATAATTAATGCTGAGAGCGGTATTTTTGAATAGAAGAAATTTACCGAAATAGAATTTTGAGCGCTTAAAATGGATAAAATTCAATATGGTGAGGCGATACACCTTGGCTTTTTAAAACGGATTACTTACCGTCCAAATGGTATGGTGACACTGAGCCAGGGTATGCCGATAAAAGATCCCAGCCCTTCAAGCGGCCGAACCAGGGCAAAGTCAACCGCAAAGTTTTCAGGTGCCCACCGGGTACCGACAGACGCAATACCGTTAGCGCTTGTTCCGGGGAAGAGGTAGTTCTCTGAAACCAGGTGCATGCTTTTGCTGAGGCGGATCATCCCGCTAATGTTTACGGCAGGTGTGCTCGAAATTTCTCCGCCGCCAAACCCGTAGCCAAGGCCAAACGATATATTTCTGTCTCTGTTCCCAAACGTAGATGTGCCGTAAAACAGGCCTCCGCCACCGGAATCTTCACCAATAACGCCGCCAATCAGTGCTCCGGCCGCTAAATGGACATTCTCGTTTGCCACCGGAATAGAGATTTTCGGTGTAATCCAAACCGGTGTTGAACTGGTTCCAAAAAGAAACGTTGGGATCAATCCACCGCCGATCGAGAAGTTATTTGTGACGCCGTAATTTACGTTATTGAAGAAGATCCAGGTGTTCTGATAGTAGCCGTGACCTTTTCTTAGTCCAATTGCATTTGGGGCAAAAAGATATCGCGTGGCCTGCGGATTTTCGTACCAGTACTCGCCATCGCGAATCTCTGACTCGTCTAAGCGGGTCATTGATCTGATGTTATCCCTGCGGATGGTAACTCGTCCAATAACTTCGGTAAGAATAACAACTTCACTCTCCGACTCAGAGATCAGCTCACCGATAAATACATTGCCGTCTGTAGTTACAACGCGATAGAACTCTACATCCTGGGCGGATGCAGAATCTGGAATCGCGGCAAACAGTGTGAACAGAGCGAAAAAGATAAACGGAAAGGGAAATCGGCTCATATTGATGGCAGGTTGTTTGAAATTTCAGAAAAAAGATGGCACAATATCACAAAATAACCTGAGAGTTTTAAATAAATATTACGCTAATCGTAAGCTATTTTCTGATAGACTGGGTGTCGGTTCGGATGAGCCTTTAAACAGTTCATCCGGTTTTTTTTCGTCACTCCCGATGATCAGATATCCGCCGTTGTTCAGCGATGAATATACACAATCCAGGAACCGCTGCCGCTCTTTTTTCTCGAAATAGGTAAAGACCAGGTTGCGGCAAAAAACAATATCAAATAGTCGATCAGGTATCGAATGGCGCATGTCAAGCTGCTCAAATTCTGTATTTTGTTTTACCCGGTTGCGAATTCTGTATTCATCATCACCATTGCTGATTTTTTCGAAAAAAGTCCGAAGCTCCTCTTCTGTAAGCTCCCTGAGTGCTCCACCGGGATTTTCACCTCTCTTCGCACGGCTCAATACATCACTATTCCGGTCAGTGGCGAGGATTGAGACCTCTCGGTTCAGATTTCCCTGTTTTGACAGCATCTCGTATACCATCGATACGCTGTACGGCTCTTCGCCATTGCAGCAGCCTGCCGACCAAACCTGCAATGGTTCCGTCTGATCGGTATGCAGATGATGCTTCAGGAGATCCCGCCTCAGAAAATCCCACACTTCACGGTCACGGAAAAATCTGCTGATGGTTACATCACATAGCTTTTCAATCTGATACCACTCTTCGGGATTATCCTCCAGGTAGGATCTGTA
>CAZKIZ010000473.1:0-2391 GCA_964552935.1 uncultured Rhodohalobacter sp.
GTTGCGATATCGGCCAGACGCACTACGCGTCCATCCTCTGCGGAACGAACCACAATATTGCCCATGTCGCCCGCGAAATACTGGCGCATATCGGCTTTTATCTGAATATCCTCCTGGTCGGTTTTGATGGTGCCTCCAAACAGCTCAATATTGCTGGCGGCAACCGCACGGGATACTTCATCAAAGGTGAGATTGTAGGCGCGCAGATCAGCCTCCCGAACACTGATCTCAATCTCCTCTTCAGGGTAACCGTTTATCTGGACATTCGAAAATATGCCGCTGTTCAGAAAATCGGACTCCACCTGCCGCGCCACATCTTTGATTACCGTGAGGGGTTCATCGCCGCTGATGGCCAGAATCATCGCCAGCGTCAGCACATCCCTCCTCGATACAACCGGTTCATCCATGATATCGGGAAACGTGGTGATTTCGTCCACC
Organism: uncultured Rhodohalobacter sp.; assembly: GCA_964552935.1. Lineage (GTDB taxonomy): Bacteria > Bacteroidota > Rhodothermia > Balneolales > Balneolaceae > SW132. Next base: position 439 of record CAZKIZ010000473.1, read on the forward strand.
GCATTTTGAACATCGATGAGCACATCATCAGGATTGGCGTTTTCGAGCAGCTCAATTTCAATGGAGCCGCCATTGTTCTGCGAGCTGGAGAGGAAGCGGTCGATGCCGTTCACGCCCTTGAGATTATCCTCAATTTTAGCGATCGCACCATCCTCCACTTCGGAAGGGGATGCCCCGGTGTAGACAATGTCGATATCTATGAATCGGATTTTCTCATCAGGGAAGAAAGAGTACCGTAAATTGTTGAATACCAGTACGCCAAGAACGGTAATCAGCAAAATCACCAGCGTTGATACAGTACGATATCGGATAAAATACCCTATAAACTTTTCCATCTACTACTGCCCGTCGTTATCTGCGATGGTTACGGAGGCTCCGGCGAGTGAGGCTGCGCCGGCCCGGAGTTCAATGACCTTGTCATCAGCGTTCAGCCCGCTTACGATCACCGTCTCCTTTTTGAAAAGCAGCGGTTCAACCTCTTTATGGGTCGCTTTTCCATCTTCTGCAATTAAGATGGTGTTGCTTCGGGAGAGGAGATTTCGGGGAATCTCAACGGCATTCTCCAATAATTTTCCGCTAATCCTTCCCTCAAGATATTGACCGGAGCGCAGAGAACGATCCTGCACCTCAATGAAGACCGGAAATGCCTGGGTGTTTGGATCCACCGACGAACCGATCCTCAAAATGGTTCCCTGCAGGGTATCTCCGGCGGATGGTGTAATCAGCTCAACGGAATCACCGCGGCTGATGAAACCGATATCGCGGAGGCTTACAAACGTTTCAAGTTCAAAGGTGTCTCCTGTAAATTCTCCCAGGCGCACACCCGGCTGGACCAGGTTTCCGGGGTTCAGGTCGGCTTCACGGAGTTCTCCGTTGAACGGGGCGCGTATTGAATATTTCGTGAGCCTGTTTTCGGCACTGCGGATGGAGTAGTACTGATCAAAAATACCGCGGGAAGTTAGATAGAGTCTAAGCTGCCTGTTTTCAATGGCGGGAAGATCCGGTAAGGTTTCCTCAGGTTCGAACTGATCGGCATAGTCGGCCCAGGCATCATACTGATCGGGATAGTCGAGTTTAATATCAGAGAGTGAGGATGCCAGAGCAGAGAAGAAACGGCTGCGCTGGGCGTTCAGATCGAGCTCGGCTTCAGTTTGATCGATCCGCAGAAGGATGTCACCCCGGTTGAACCTGACGCCTGTACGAAATGGGCTGTCGCCCCCTTGCAGCACGCCCTGAACCTCACTCAGAAGCTCAATTCTCTCCGTGGAGTTAACCCGTCCGGTGATCTCAATTTCAGACCGGATATCGCCGGGTTCAAAAGTATTAACGCTCACCTGGCGGGCGGACTCTTCAGTGATGGTATCATCGGCCATCGAATCGCCATCCGGAAAAACGAGCCCGACAAGCAGGATGGTGAACAGAATCACCCCGGCGGCTGACCCGATAGCAACGATTCGGTTTTTCTTTATTCGTTCAGACATTTCAGTATGATTTAAGAATTCAAATCATTTACAACGCTGAAACGCCAATCGTTCAAAACTTTTTTTGATGAATTTATTTTTTGATAAAAAATGATGCTGCCGCAACGCTTCACAAACGAAGAATAGAGGTATCAAAAAAGGTGCTCACCTCAGCAATAATCAGGGATAAAAACTCATTACAAACTATCCCTTTCCCTGGACTGCGCTCAAACCTTCAAGATTCACGCTACCCCACCACAAACCACCGCGCAGCTGTTCCGTTGCGAGCCCACTACCACAAATCTTTGCGCCGTAGCGCCGTCGCAAGAACCTCCAAACTCTGCGTCTTTGCGCCCCTGCGGTTCAAAAAACGTTGCGTCGTAGCGCCGTCGCGAGAACCTCCAAACTCTGCGCCTTTGCGCCACCGCGGTTCAAATAACGTTGCGCCCGAGGTTCAATTACAAGCTCTTTTGTTCAATATTTCGTAAACTCT
>CAZKIZ010000474.1:0-2390 GCA_964552935.1 uncultured Rhodohalobacter sp.
TACCTAATGGACAAAGTGATAAAGTAAATCAACTAATAGTTGTGATTAATGCAGGCTAAAAAGGATCCGCTAAACTCTTCCGCCGACTCTGCGAGAGCAACCCTGATTACCCATACCTGTTTATTAGCTGCTCAGCTCAAATGAGAAGTGATACGATGTTCCATCCACGCCGTTTACGTTCAGGTCCGCCTCAAGCTGGCTCGTTAACGTCTTGATAAGCAGCGTACCAAGCGAGTTAGAACCAATCTCCTCAAACGGTTTTGGCAGCCCCACACCGTTATCTGAAATATGAATCACTGCGCGGTTATCTTCTTTCGATAGAGATAAGCTGATGATTGGTTCTTCAATCTCTTCAGTAAACGCATACTTAAGCGAATTGGTCACTATCTCATTGATCACAAGCCCGCAGGGAATCGCCTTGGTGATCGGCAGGTCAACCGGCTCTGACTGTATATCTAAAGAAACATCAGAATCACTGCTTACGTGGGTTTTTACAATTACGTTTACCAGCTCTTCAATGTACACGCCAAAATCGATGTTAGAGAGAGTTTCATTCTGATACAGTTTCTCGTGTATCAGCGCCATAGAGTTGATTCTCATCTGACTATCGCGAAGGGCACTCTTAGCATCCTGATTTTCGAGGTTATGGTACTGAAGTTCCAGCAGGCCGGTAATCACAGCCAGGTTATTTTTCACTCTGTGATGAATTTCAGCCAGCAGAACCTCTTTCTCCTCAAGTGATTGCCGAACACTGTTTTCAGCCTTGATCTGCTCTGTCACGTCCATGTAGATACCGTAAATTGCGATCGTTTCGCCGTCTAAAACAACAGGAACTCCGTAGATTTTTACGTCAATCAACTCACCCGATTTTGTTTTACGCTTTGTTGAAAATGAGAAGGTTTCTTTGCTATCTGAGAATGATCTCGCTTGTTCAAGCCCGCCCTCAGGAACAATAAGTTCGTCAAGATCTTCTCCCTGAATCTGACTCTCATTGTATCCAAACAGCCTTTCAAAGCTATTATTTACCTGTAAAATGCGGGAGTGCTTGTCGAGCATTGCAATTCCAAGTGGTGAATTCCTGAAAAGCTGTTCAAAGAGTTCTTCATTTCGCAAAAGTTCTTCTTCCCGCATTACGCTCTCCGTAATGTCTCGCGCAACAGCAATGACTACATCCTCTCCAAAAAATCTGCCTTTCGAAAGTTTAATCTCTTTTGGAAAAATTTCGCCATTTTTACGTTTCCCCCACCATCTGAAGATTTGAGTTTCGCCAGCGAGAGCAAGGTCAAAAAGTCGTTTCGTCTCCTCAAAATCTACTTTTCCGGGAGCAGCAAAAAACGACGGGTCTTGTCCAATAATTTCTTCTTTCTTGTAGCCATACATCGTCTCAACCTCTTTATTGACTTCCAAAAATCTACCGTCAACACTTTGGATATAAATACTGTCTGATATGGAATCGAAAAGCGATTGATAACTCTGAACCGACGACCGGAAATCGTCCATCGACTTCACCTGGCCCGTCTGATCTACAATCACGCCCAGCAGGGCTCTGCCGCCATCTTTTTCAATTCTTGATCCATACGTTTTCAGATGAATTATCTCCCCGGTTTTAGAAAAAACCCTGAAACTGACTTCAAATGATTCTGAAGTGTTTCTTTCCCAGCGTTTTCGATGCTTATTCAGGAGGCCAAAATCATCGGGGTGTATCAGGTCTCTCAATGAAAGCTCGTTCAAAAACTCATTTTCACTATACCCTGTGATCTCACAAAGTCTTGGATTTACGTAAACAAAAGCTCCATTCTTCAAAATATAAATACCCGCAAAAGACTGCTCACTGATCACCCTGAACTTTTCTTCAGATTTTTTCAGCTCGCGTTTTGCCTGCCTTTTCTCAGTAATATCTTCAACAAGTGAGTAGATGCTTAACGCCTTGCCGGCGCTATCTTTAATGATAGAGTTGTGCCAAAGGCAAATCAGTTCACTTCCATTTTGATCCGTGAAGTCCGATTCAAGGGTAAAATAGGTATCCCGGGAATGATCGGTGTGGTGCAGCCTTTCACGAAACTGAGCTTGTAAATCCCCTGAAATGATCGATAACTCCGATGCATGCCTTCCGATCACATCCTCATAATTGCTGCCGAATATTTGCTCTGCTTTTTCAGAAAAATCGAGAATTTTCAGTTCACTGTTCCACTCAATCAGCCCAAACGGCATTTGTGTACGAACCAGATCTATTCTTGGAAAATGATTTTGCTCAGGTGTGCTCTCCTCAAAAAGGTGGTCAATATCGTGAACAACAGCCAGTTTTACGGGGGTGCCATCATAGCGAAATTGTTGCGTTGTAATTTGTACGACCCAGCTGCTCCCATCTTTGCTTTCATGTCTCCAGAGTT
>CAZKIZ010000475.1:0-2381 GCA_964552935.1 uncultured Rhodohalobacter sp.
ACAGAAAAGGTCTGCGATTCTAAGTAAGGAGTTTGCTACCAGACGTTACTACAAAAATAAACCTGATCGCCGAAGTTGCCACCCAGCGGCACTCTTTCCGGATCTGTCAACGTTGGGTTGGGATCGCGCATATATGAGAATTACATTCCTGGTTAGTCGCTTTTCACCCGACGCTGACAGAAACCCGCCCCGAATGAATTGGGACCGGAAAAGCACCGGCCACGCGGGAATGCTGTCAGGTCTAAATCTTAAAAAGGAACTACCGCTCTGACCCTATAATAGAGATCGTAATCTGCGTCCGTAAATAGCTCCTGTGCGGGTTGTGCGATGCCCAGTGAGTGAGTGAAGCTCACACCCAAAAGCGATATGCGGTTTTTAATCTCCGCGCCGGCACCCCAGCGGGTTTCGGTCCCGGTTGTGCCATCTTCAAATCGGGCCTCCCATACGGTTCCGGCATCCGAAAACAGGGCGAGCGAAGTGGCGCCAAGGCTCAGGAGTCCAAGAATCTGAGTATTCAGCGAGGGGAGAAACGGCATTCTGTATTCCACACTTCCAAATGCAACTCTCTTCCCGGCTACAAAATCACGGAATCCCCGAACCCGTTCCGCCTCATTAAAGAGAACAAAGGGGACTTCCCCGGGCAGATTCAGGTTAATATTATCATACCGCGAAAAGCCGATGAAATCCTGTGGAAGAGGTTCGCCCCACTGCGCCTGGAACCGTCCGTGCAGATAAAGCCTCTGCAGGCCAATCGAAGGGAGAATGGTGTAGGCGTTCAGGTCGGCCGTAAGGAACCGTACATCTGATCCCAATATCTGTTCCGAACCGGTAAGGCTCACGCTCATGCCAGATCCATCGAGCGGATGGATCAGATTATTGCGCCAGGGACGCTGCTTTTTAACCTGCCATCCCAGCCGCAGGTCTGTCTGCCGCCCTCTTTCCGGGGCCGGAAGGAGAAATGAATCCTCAAACTGGTCCCGGTCATAAGGGCGGATGAGTACGTGACGCAGCCGGGCGAAAATGTTACTGTTTTGATAGGGCGCTTCGAAGATGTTCAGCGGCCATCGCGCGTTGATTTCACCCCCGGTAGCCTCCTCCACCAGGAACCTGTCGCCGTAAAAACGGGCACTTTCAGGCAGCTTATAGAGGGTAAATCCCAAAAACGGGTAGAACTGGTTATTCAGGTAGCTCACCGAACCAAACGAATTGCGGCCCGGATCATTTAGCGAGAGCCAGCCCAGCGCGCTGAAAACATGCTGACCAAGCGGTTCCACCCAGTTTGTTGTCGCAAATATACCGTAATCATTCCGGCCCGAGTAGTATGGCAGGGCGATGGATGCGGCGTGGGTTAAATTGCGGAACGAGCTATAGCCGTATCGCTCACCAATCAGTGATTCATCCGGCTCAATGAATGAAGCAATTTCAATTGGCGGAGATTTGTGCCGCCAGCTTGAATACGATTCTGCAATGGTTACCTCAGGCATGAAGACCTCACGATCGCGCCCCACCCAGTAGGCGCCATCCCGGCGTTTGGTTTCACTTGCCTTGATCAGCAGTTTCGGAGTGTCAAGCGTGTCGCCCTCTGCAATCCAGCCAAACACCTCTCCGCCTGTAAAAAGATTTGTGAACCTCGTTTCTGACTCCTCCTCAAAATCGTAGATAAAGACGTTGGGCACCTCATCCCGAAGTGAATTGTAGGCGATCTGCCGGCCATCGGGACTCAGTACAGGCTGCCGGTTGTCGTGTTCAGGATGGTCGATCACCGACTCCCGGCCCGTTTCTGCGTGAATCAGCACCAGGTTCCGGGATCCGTCCGCATCAAACCGATGAACCAGCCAGCTATTCTGCTTCCCGATCCATAGCGGCCAGAGCAGCTGAATATCGCCATCGTACTGCGTGATCCGCCTCTCTTCGCCCGTTTCAAGGTTCATTTCAAAGAGGTTGCCCGTACCGCTCTCGTTTACGATATAGCCGATTGTATCTGTATCAGGACCTTCAACCGGAAAACGCGCGCGTCGGTTGTGGGTCAGGCGGGTCTCACGGCCGGTTTCCAGGTTCAGACTGTAGAGATCATTCACCAGTGCAGATCGGTCGCCCCTGGATGTGCGGGAAAAGTAGATCGCGCTGTTGTCGCTGCTCCAGCTAAGGTCGGTGTTGATCGGCCCTTCTGCCAGGAATTCGGTTTTACGGGTAGAGTCATTTTTAACCGTGAAGAGGCGGCGCACAGGCCGGCTCATGGAAGCCAGTGAGAGAACCGCGATTGTTTCTCCATCGGGGCTCACGGCCATATCGTAGTAAAACTGACCCGGCAGAGATACCCGTTCGGCATCCAGCGAATCGGTGCGTTCCATTTGGGAAGCCAGCGTATTGTAGTAGACGTT
>CAZKIZ010000476.1:0-2381 GCA_964552935.1 uncultured Rhodohalobacter sp.
ATTTGGCAATAAGTTGAATGTTAATCACGCAATACCGGCAATACTGATGTTTTCCTGTACAATCAGAAACAATTCAGAACTGCCCGATTACGGGATTTATAAATGATTTGAAAAAGAGAGCGGATCCCGATTGCAGAAAGAGGAGGCATCGGGAGAATTCAGCTTATGCCAATTGTGGAGGGTCGGGTTCGCGAAAAGTGAAAAGCTGTGATTTATTGAGTGGATTCAGAAAAGCATGAATTTCGTCAAGATAGTTGGGAAACAACTGATCATCCGATCCGGCTGGGGAATGAAAAATATTGGAGTTACAGGTAATAACTCCATCCATTGAACCGGTATCTGAGGGTTTTTCTTGATTTGCTACAGGATCGGAAGTTCGTAAGAATTCATCATCACCATTTTGCAAACTGTTGATACAGTTGATGCCGGCAGCCCGGTTTCCGTCTGCGATAGAGAAGGAGTAGGGTTTATTCCCAGATATACCTGTAATTGCAGAACTCGCAAAAACCAGCAGGAGAAATAAAGAGATATATCTGGAGAATGGAGTGATAATGCTTTTTTATAGATTTGTTTTGTCGTACTGACCTTACGAGGCAGTTTGCAATTTATTGCTGCGGGATAAATTTAACTCATTTCCAACCACTCTACAACCGTATCCATCCTGAGTTTCCTCTCTGCTATTATTTGCTATTACCGCATGTTTCCGGAATCTATACACCACTCACATTCCCAATCAACGTCATCGCGGGCCTGACCCGCGATCTCCCATTTACGCAACGGAAAGAGATTGCCCAAAGTCTAAATTTATAACTCGAACAAGAATGGGAGATGCCGCATCGGGGTGCGGTATAACGTTTTGCTTAGACTCACATTCCTAACCAACGTCATCGCGGACTTGGATCTGCGATCTCCTGACAACCTCGTTCTGGTGCTCTGCACCGGAACGGCAAGGAGAAAGCTCTGCTTTCCTGCTATCTCTGATTACAGCAGCAATTTTGACTTCTATAATCTGTTATAAAACAGTATGTTCTAGACAGACTAGATGAAAACGGAGGTATGTATGAACACAAAATCTAAGAAGTGGCAGTTACAGGAAGCTAAAAACAGGTTTAGCGAAGTGGTTCGGAAAGCATCCGAAGAGGGACCTCAAACAGTTACGAAGCATGGAAAAGACAGCGTAGTGGTGCTATCAGCTGAAGACTATCGAAAATTGGAGCAACCGAAAACATCCCTGGTTGAGTTTTTTCAAAATTCTCCTCTTTCAGAAATTGAAATTGATCTTACGCGAGATAAGTCCTCTTCCCGTAAAGTTGAGCTATGAGCTATCTGATTGATACATGCTGTATTTCAGAGCTGGTTAAAAAGAAGCCAAATCCAAATGTTGTGAGATGGTTCGCCGATCGGGATGAGTTCTCCATGTATTTAAGCGTCATTACGTTTGGCGAATTGAGAAAAGGAATTGAAAAATTACCCGACTCAAAAAAGAAAAAAGAGCTAAGCCGATGGGTAAAAGAGGATTTGAGCCAGCGATTCAAAAATCGTGTCCTCAGCATTGAAATGGAAGAAGTGAATAAATGGGGTGAAATTTTAGCTGCAGCAGAAATGAATGGAAAACCACTTCCGGCCATTGATTCACTTATTGCCGCCACAGCCCAGGTTCATGATCTATCGGTTGTGACAAGAAATACGCAGGACATGGAGGGTTCAGGAGTTGAAGTGATTAATCCATGGACGTATGAACCGAAGGCTGAATAATGAATAAAGAATGTTGAGAGGGGGGAGGAATATCGAACACAAACCCATCTTCCATAAAATTTCAAACAACTCTTATAACGACAGCCCCGTTCTGGGGCGGCATGTCCGTAGCCCCTGGTCACTGCGCAGCGGTGGCCATGGGGTAAGAGCGAGCATGAAATATAGGAGCGCCGTAGTTGCGATATGTCCGTAAACCTGCAAGACGATCCACCCATCTTTGCCTATAATTTTTTTATTGAGCCCGATTCAGAATATATGTTCGAATTTTAAAATGGAGTCTGATTCAAGTTCAGTATCAATGCCTGAGTAATAATGAAAGCTTTTATTCAAACCAAATCGTGCAGCTTCAAAAAATTCAACCTGCATCCTTCCGATCGCTTCTGATTTCCCGGAACACTTCTTCTTCAGGAATTGTCTTCATTTCCCCTGCCTTCCAGGACTGATAATTGGTATCTGCTTCCTCAACCCAATTTTGAATTGTATTTCGCCCCTTTGTATTCGGCTCAAAACTTTCAAGGAGTTTAAGCAGAAGGTGCAAGCGATCTTTCTCTTCAAGCTTTAAGGCATCATGTAGAGGAGTTTGCATCTGGTTGTTCGTCTATTGTATTGGTCGCACTGCTGTATAT
>CAZKIZ010000477.1:0-2374 GCA_964552935.1 uncultured Rhodohalobacter sp.
AGGACAGCTGGTTTTGGTCCAGTCAGTGGGGGTTCGAATCCTCCCCGGGCAACATTAAAAAAGGATGCCAGATCGGTCATCCTTTTCTTTTATTCACTTTTGAACCCAGTATCAATTGGATACGCCCTTAGCCATATTTTCCGGGAGAAGCAATGTTGCACTCTCGCGGGCCATAGCTGAAAGTTATGGAACAAAGCTTGGAGATATTACCATCAAATCTTTTTCTGATGGCGAGCTCTACGCAAAATATGAGCAGAGTATAAGAGGTGAAGATGTATTTGTGATTCAGTCTACACCGCCTCCGGGCGATAATATTATGGAGCTTTTGATGCTGCTGGATGCAGCAAAACGAGCTTCCGTAAAACGTGTAACGGCCGTGATTCCCTATTTTGGGTATGCGCGCCAAGACAGGAAAGATCAGCCGAGGGTGTCGATCACCTCAAAACTGATTGCTAACATACTGGTAGAAGCGGGGGCAGACCGGATTTTGACGATGGATTTACATGCCGCCCAGATTCAGGGGTTCTTTGATATACCGCTTGATCATCTGTACGCAAGCCGGGTTTTTATAGATCATTATAAAAAAGATCCGATTGACAATCTTGTTGTGGTTGCTCCTGATGTTGGAAGTATAAAGATGGCTCGTGCATATTCGAAACGACTTGGCGCGAGCCTGGCGTTTATTGATAAGCGCAGGCCGAAACAGAATGTGGCTGAAGTGATGAATATTATTGGTGAAGTGGAGGGCAAGAACGTGTTGATGATTGATGATCTGATCGACACAGCCGGAACACTGACGAACGCTTCTGTCGCCTTAAAAAAGCGGGGAGCTCTGAGCATACGTGCTGCTTCAACACACCCGATACTTTCGGGTCCTGCTTACCAGCGAATTGAAGACTCGCCAATTGATGAGCTCCTGGTTACCGATACGGTGCCGCTGAGGAAGCCATCCGATAAAATTAAAGTTTTAAGTGTCGCCAACATTTTTGCTGAAGCGATACAGCGTATCCATACAAACGATACGATTAGTGCACTTTTTGATGATTAATCAATAATTTATAAACTCATGACGCAACCAGAAATATACCCATTAGAGGGAACCAAAAGAGAATCAGGCAGAAAAGAGTCCGACAGGCTGCGTGAAGAATTGCGGATCCCCGCCGTACTGTACGGCCCAAAAGTAAAAGAGAATGTTCACTTCTCAATTCTTGAGAGTGATTTGGAGAAGATTCTCTCCAGGAGCGAAACCAAGCTTCAAACGTTAACTATCGACGGTAAAGAGTATCGTACGCTGCTGAAAGATGCCACATTTGATCCGGTTACGGACCGCGCTCTTCATGCAGACTTTTACGTTCTGGAATCGGATATACCGGTAACGCTGAAAGTGCCTATCAAGGTTACTGGAACTGCAATTGGTGTTCGTGATGGCGGTGGCCGTGTATTTCAGCCGCTTCGTATCATGCGCATTCGCGTTCTGCCAGACAGTATTCCTTCTCAGTTTGAAGTGGATATTACAAAGCTTGAGATCGGCGACAGTGTTCACGTGAGTGATCTCGAGATGGAAGATGCAGAGCCGCTCGACGATCCGTCCAGAACGATTGTAACGATCGCACCTCCGAAATCAGAAGCCCTGTTTACATCATCTATCGCCGCTGCAGATGCAGACGAGCTCGAGGAAGATGTTGAACTTGAAGAAGGCGAAGAACTCGAAGAGGGTGAAGAGCCGGCTGAAGGTGAAGAAGCGGAAGGCGACGAAGAGGCAAAAAAATAATTTTGTCTCGTAGATCTGAATAAACTGCCTATGTCTCTGATCGTTGGATTAGGAAATATTGGGGCTGAGTACGAAGGTACCCGCCACAATATAGGATTTGAACTGGCAGACAAACTGGCCCGTGAACTATCTGTTCAATTCAGAACGGATAGCGGGCCTTTTTTGATGGCTGAAGGTTCGTTCAAAGGCCAGCCGGTCTATATCATCAAGCCTACTACCCTGATGAACCTTAGCGGGAGAGCTCTGTCGAGCGCACTCGCGTTAACCGGCAGCCAGCTACAGGACTGCCTTGTCTGTTACGACGACATCAACCTGCCGCCCGGAAAAATACGCCTGAGGCCATCCGGCAGCGCGGGCGGCCACAACGGTATTCAAAATATTATAGACCGAATGCAGACACGCAAATTTCCCCGTCTGCGAATCGGAATAGGAGATGACTTTTCGCGCGGACGGCAGTCAGACTATGTGCTGGGCCACTTTTCAAAAGATCAGCAGCCGCTGATGGAAGAGGCACTGGACGACTCGGTTGAAGCAGTCTTCACATTCCTTAGAGGCGGCATTGAGCTTGCAATGAACCATCACAACTAGGTGTTGGGCTTAGAG